>JBJECC010000034.1:0-3238 GCA_051870655.1 Parabacteroides sp.
ACGACATTATCATGTTCGACCAGTTGGACAAGGAGTCGATCCGCAAAATCATCGATTTGGAACTGGCAGGCCTCTACAAGCGGGTGGAAGCGCTGGGCTATCGGTTGGAGTTGACCGACCGTGGCAAAGACTTCATCGCTACGAAGGGCTACGACGTGCAGTTCGGTGCCCGTCCGTTGAAGCGGGCTATCCAGAAATATCTGGAAGATGAAATGGCAGAGATCATCATCCAGTCTGATGTGAAGGAGGGTGACACCATTGTGGTGGATTATGACGAGACTGAGAAGAAGATCGTCACCTTCGTCAAGCAGGCTACTGAATAAGGCAGACAGCAGATTAGGATAAAAGAGAAATCCCCCGGCCGTTTCATGCAGCCGGGGGATTTTTGTATGATCTTACAACATTTTGTCGATGAAATAGGGTGCCTGTCTTCTCCAGAAAGGCCAGTCGTGATCGACATCGTATCCCCAATAGTCGAACCAGGCGTTGTTTACCCCCTTCTCCTTCAGGATACGGTCCATTTCACGAGTACTCCAGAGCAGATCATCTTCCCAACGTCCCTGTCCGACACAGAAAATGATTTTCCGTTCGCGATAGGCCTGCATCCATGGATGATCAGCCGGCATGTGTTGCAGGAAGTCCTGCGGAGAGTTCTCGTACACCAGTCCGTCCATGTAGCCGTCGAAGCCATAGGAGGCATGATAGAGTCCGCTCATGGCCAGCATGCCGTTGAAGAGATCCGGACGGCGGAAGAAGAAGTTGGCCGCATGGAAACCGCCCATCGAGCAACCGGTGGTGATGAACATCTGCTGGTCGTTACAGCGGACGTTGGGCAGCAGCTCGTCTGTCACATAGCGGAACCATCGCTCATGCTGCTCGATGCGCCACCGTTTGTCGCCCCATTTGTTCGACCAGGTCTCCCAGTCGATTCCGTCCACACAGATCACCCGGATACGTCCGGCCTCGATGAAAGGAGCCAACACATCGATCATGTGATAGTTCTCCCAATCAAAGAAACGGCCATCCTGGCACGGGAAGGCCAGAAATGCCTGTCCGTCATGACCATACACCTTATACTCCATCTCGCGGCAGAGATTATGACTCCACCATTTGTGATATTCTACGTGCATATACTATTATTTTCTGTTACAAGTGTCAAATAAGAAAGCATCCCGCTCTTCAGGAGTCCGGAAACGGGCAATATATGCCTGATCTCCCATGGCACCGGAAAGAGCCTTGGCAATGTGCGGACTCATCATCATGGCATAACCATATTTGTTGAGAAGTGCCTGATGATCCAGTACATATTCCACATTGTCACGACGACCGGCGAAAACGCAATAGTAGTCGTCGTGCGGATCGGGTGTCGTACGATAGTCAAAGGCGATCATGTCTGCCCAGATCTTGAACATGGAGATGTTGTGGGCATAGTTGATCATATCCGGAGTATATCCGCCTCCGGGACGCATATTGACTTCCAGTGCCACGAAGTCGCCCACTTCTCCCAGACCTCTGTGGGCTTTGTTGAGCCGGAAGAACTCCAGATGGACGAAACGGGATTTCACCCCGAAAGCCTCCACGGTGCGGCGACCCCAGAAACGCAAGTTCTCCGACATGTTCTTTTCCACATAATAGGTAGAGTCCAGGTTGTAGTTGACAATGTCGGCGATGCTGGGCGGGCAGACACACATGGATTCCACCAGCGGTTCACCCTTCGAGTTGATGATGGCGTCGTATGTGCAGATGTCTCCTGTCACGAACTCTTCGATCACGTAACATTCCACGTGAGGCGTGTCACGGAAAAAGGCCTCCAGTTCCGCTTCATTCTCCAGTTTGTGCGCTCCACCGGCACCCACACCGACATCCGGCTTGGCAAAGAGCGGATAACCGGCATCCTGTGAGAATCGTTTGGCAGCTTCCAGTCCTTCGGAACTCTTGATCTGTCTGGCCGTCCGAATACCCCCTTTGGCGTAAAAGCGTTTCATCTCCGATTTCTCCTTGAAAGCATCAATGCCATCCATCTTCACGCCGGTGGTGACATTGAAATCCGTACGCAGGCGTGCGTCCACTTCGAGCCAGAACTCGTTGTTCGACTCGATCCAGTCAATGTGCCCGTATTTCCAGGCGTAATAACCGACTGCACGATACATCTGATCGTAGTCTCCAATGTTGCTGACATGGTAATATTCTGTCAATGAGCGATTCAATTCATCGCTTAATTCTTCTTTCCGTGCGTCTCCGATACCCAGCACACGTACGCCGTTTTTCTGCAATTCGTCGCAGAACTGCCAATACTTCTCAGGGAAATTGGGCGATATGAATATAAAGTTTATCATAACGAGGTAATATTATTTGTTGTTTAGTTGTCAAACGGTTCACAAAACTAATAAAAAAACTAACTTTGCGAAAAAATTAAAACAACAATAAGCATACTTTTTTTTATGGAGTATTTTTTGACCAGTAGCCCCAGTGTCTCGATGGACGGAGCGATCAACCCGGCCAATGGCTTTTTGGACAATTTGCGTCGTGCCTTGTCGCACCACATCCGATGTATCTTTGTGACCACTTATCCCGACGATATCGCTTTCAGCGAGCATTGTTCGAACTGTATGCGGAAGGCGTTCGAAGAGGTGGGTTTCCAATTTGAATGGTATGAATTGTTGGACCGGCGTACGGCTCCATACGTGGAGGAGATGGTGCACGACAGTAACTTCATCATCTTCGGAGGGGGGCATGTACCTTCACAGAATGCCTTCCTGCATGAACTGGGTATGCCGCGCCTGATCAAGGAGTTCGACGGTGTAGTGTTGGGTATCTCGGCAGGCAGCATGAACTGTGCGCGTGTCGTCTATGCACAGCCGGAGGAGCCCGGCGAGGCGTTGGACAAGAATTATGTCCGCTATCTGCCGGGCTTGGGGCTGACGGAGGTGCAGATTTTACCCCATTATTATTTATGTAAAGACATGCTGGTGGATGGGCTGAAGGTATATGATGACATTGCCATGCCTGACAGCAAGCATCAGCTGCGCCGTTTCTATGTCTTTCCCGACGGTACTTATCTGTATGGCATGTATGGTATGGAGACCATCTATGGGGAGTTTTTCCTGATCGAAAACGGGGTCTTGCGGAAGGTGGCAGACAATGGCCAACAGATGCAATTGCCTTTTATTTGATCCAAGATGGAAGACTACGGGTTGTAACTGGTCACTGTCCTTCTCTTTGTCTTAGAAATGGTATG
>JBJECC010000035.1:0-17110 GCA_051870655.1 Parabacteroides sp.
AGGGTGGCTTCGGGACTTGCACCCGTTAGACAATGCTCATGCCGAGCGTACTAAAAAAAGGGTGTGCCATTTATGACACACCCTCCAAGACAATAAAGTCTCTTCTGGTTTGATTATATATGGTATGGTAAAGGGAAAAAGAGTTATACTCCTTTGAAAACGCTGCAAAGATAAAACATTCCTTTCAACCACGCAAATATTTTTAATCGTTTTTTGTATGGATGTTTCTTCTTGGATAGCTACATTTTAAGCATGATCTCTTCCATTTCGTTTACAGCATCTCCTACATCATTGGCATGAGCAGTCATTTTCTGACAGATTACAGAAAGAACAGCCGTACCTGAATCCCGATAGAGACAATTATCATGAAGAGAGTGCTCGTTGTGGACGGGAAAAGATTAAAAAACTTTAATCTACAGAAGATTTATGCCACATAAGTATGCTATATAACATAAAGTCTCTATATTTGCACTGTGTTTTTCATGGTATTAGATTTAAGGTTAACAATTGAAATGGGCTGTCCGTGACGGATGGCTTTTTTCATTTTATAGGGGCTGTTGCAGAAGATTCCAAAAATATAGTTATCTTAGCATCTAAATTAGGGAATTATGAGAATAGGAATACTTTCATCCGGAGGGGACTGCCCGGGAATAAACGCCACGATCCGAGGCGTCGGAAAAACAGCCATGAAGCATTATGGCATGGAGGTGATCGGCATACACAGCGGTTTCATCGGTCTTTTAAACAAGGATGTAGAATCATTAGATGAGCTGAGTCTGTCAGGTATCCTTCATTTGGGGGGGACCATTTTAGGCACTTCACGTGAAAAACCGTTCCGGAAGATGCTGGCATCGGGAGACACGGAGAAACCACAAATCATCCGAAAGAATTACGAAGAACTGGGATTGGACTGTTTGGTCTGTATCGGTGGAAACGGGACACAGAAAACCGCTTATCTGCTGTCTCAGTTGGGGCTGAATGTGATTGGTGTGCCCAAGACGATCGACAATGACGTATGGGGCACGGATGTGACGTTCGGATTCCAGACGGCTGTCGACATTGCCACAGAATCCATCGACAGGCTCCATTCGACAGCCAGCTCGCACAAACGGGTGATGGTCGTCGAGGTGATGGGACATCGGGCCGGTTGGATAGCCCTGTATGCCGGCATGGCCGGTGCAGCTGACGTGATTCTTCTTCCGGAATTAGGATACAACATCAGTCGGGTGAATGAAGTGATTCTGGAACGGGCCAGACGAGGTATTCCCTATTCCATTGTCGTTGTAGCCGAAGGCATTGCCACACCGGAAGAACAGCGTCCCTCCTACTACATCACACGCGCCATCGAGCAAGCTACGGGCATCGAGACACGCGACACCGTGTTGGGCTACACACAACGGGGCGGCAGTCCCTCTCCCTACGACCGCAATTTAGCGACCCGTCTGGGCGGACACGCCTCCGAGCTGATCGCAAACCAGCAGTTCGGCCGGATGGTATGTATCAAAGGGGATCAAGTGGATTCGATTCCGTTGTCGGAAGTGGCAGGCAAACTGAAATTGGTAACGCCTGACCACGATCTAATCGTCCAGGGGAAGCGAATGGGTATTTTCTTCGGACGTTGATTCCGATTCGGTCATGTCCGTCTCACGCGCTTTTCGCTCCTCCCTCAGCCGGTGAACCAACGTCTGGACCTCACGGTCTGAGGCGAGCTTTTTTAAAGCGATCTTGGCTACATTCTGATGGGATTCCTTTTTGGAATAGCCGGTAGCCACACCCACCTCCGTATCGGCAATCAGCAGAGCGGTCTGGAAAACCGGACTGCCTTCCGCATCGTTATAGGAATCGACCAACCGGAACTCCACGTCGATCCGGTTTTTCTGGCTCCATTCAAGCATTCTCGACTTGAAATTGATCTGCTCTTTCGAGAGCTTCTCCACATTGACATGTCCGTCGAGCAATACCCGTTCGATGAACAGGCGGCACTTCTCATAGCCCAAATCCAAATAGACAGCCCCGATCAATGCCTCCAGCGCATTGCCATAGATATAATTATTGTGTGAATGAATCCGGGAAGAATAGACCATGTGGTCTGCCAAACCCAACTCTGCGGCTATGCGGTTCAATGATTCACGTGAAACAATTTTGGAACGCAAATTGGTCAGGAAGCCCTCCCGCTTGTTGGGGAACTGTTTATAGACCCGATCGGCCACGACAGCCGTAAGGATGGCATCTCCGAGAAATTCCAACCGCTCGTTGTTATACCCTTTGATACCGGCACCCAACGAACAGGAACGATGGATAAAAGCCTGCTCATACAGATGCAGGTCACGGGGCATGAAACCGATGATTTTCCTCAAAGAAGAAAAAGGCTCCTTATTTCGTTTCGTAAGGAGCCTTATTGTATGGTTTATCCAGGAAAGTAAGTCCGTTACCAACACGTTATTTCTCAAATTTTTTGAAGATCGCACACGCATTGTGTCCTCCAAACCCGAATGTATTGGACAGAGCTGCTCTGATTTCACGCTTCTGAGCCTGATTGAAAGTGAAATTCAAGTTGTAGTCAATCTCCGGATCATCATCGCCCTCTGCATGGTTAATCGTCGGCGGCACGATACCGTCACGAATCGCCAGGATAGAAAAGAGCGCCTCTACTGCACCTGCTGCACCCAGCAAGTGACCCGTCATTGACTTCGTAGAGCTGATATTCAATTTATAGACGTGATCACCGAACACTTCTTTGATTGCTTTCACCTCAGATATATCACCTACCGGTGTAGAGGTACCATGTACATTGATGTAATCAATATCTTCCGGATTCATCTCTGCATCGTCCAATGCGTTCTTCATCACCAGCTTGGCACCCAAGCCCTCCGGATGAGAGGCTGTCAGGTGATATGCATCGGCCGACATACCGGTTCCGGCTACTTCGCAATAGATCTTTGCACCACGTGCCAACGCATGCTCCAATTCTTCCAGTACCAGACAAGCTGAACCTTCACCCATCACGAAACCGTCACGGCTTGCACTGAACGGACGAGAAGCTGTTTCCGGAGAATCATTGCGTGTTGACAAGGCATTCATGGAGTTGAAACCACCCACACCTGAAGCTGAAATCGCAGCTTCGGCACCACCGGTCACGATGACATTCGCTTTTCCCAAACGGATATAATTGAAGGCATCACTGATCGCATTCGTCGATGATGCACAAGCGGAAACCGTGGCAAAGTTGGGGCCATGGAATCCATATATCATGGAGATGTGTCCGGCAGCAATGTCGGAAATCATCTTCGGGATAAAGAACGGGTTGAATTTCGGTCCGATGGAATCCTTGGTCTTCGCATAGCTCAACAACTCGTCATCGAATGTCTTGATGCCACCAATGCCGGCCGCAAAAATCACACCGATGCGATTCTTGTCTTCATGCTCCAGATCCATAGCTGCATCCGCAATGGCCTGTTTCGCTGCGTCAATAGCAAAAAGGCTGTAACGGTCGCACTTACGAGCCTCTTTCCGGTCCATGATCGTCAGCGGATCGAAATTCTTCACCTCGCAAGCGAATCGTGTCTTGAATTTGGATGCGTCAAATTGAGTAATAGGTCCAGCACCACTCTTTCCGTTGACAATACCCTCCCATGTTTCCGCGAGAGTATTGCCTAACGGAGTGATTGCTCCAAGACCCGTTACTACGACTCTTTTTAATTCCATACTTCAAATAAATGATTATTTCTGATGATCCAAGATATACTTAACAGCATCACCTACTGTTGTAATCTTTTCAGCCTGATCATCAGGAATAGTTGTATCGAACACCTTCTCGAACTCCATGATCAGTTCCACTGTGTCAAGAGAGTCTGCTCCTAAATCATTCGTGAAGCTGGCCTCGTTTGTTACTTCTGTTTCTTCAACACTCAACTTTTCAACGATGATCTCTTTTACTTTTTCAGCAACTTCTTGTTCAGACATAACTTTTCAATTTAGATTAATATAATACGAATTTACTTTTTATTTTTGCAGTGCAAAGTAACGCATTTTTTGTGTTATGAAGCAAATATAATCCGCTAAAAATACGGAATCCTGCACATTTTTTTGATCTATGTGCATCTAAACAGAGAAAAATATGAAGAATATTGCGATTTTTGCTTCCGGATCCGGCACGAATGCCGAAAATATCAGCCGTTATTTCGCCACAAGCGAAGAGATTCACGTGGCCGTTGTCTTGTCCAACCATGCACACGCCGGTGTCCATGCCCGTGTACAGGCATTAGGTGTACCCTCCTGCACATTCTCCAAAGAGGCATTTGCCGACGGCGGGCCCATTCTGGAAAAACTGGCAGCCTGTCAAGTGGACTACATCGTACTGGCAGGCTTCATGAGCAAGATTCCCGACTCGCTGTTAGAGGCCTTTCCCGACCGGATCATCAACATCCATCCGGCGCTGTTGCCCAAGTATGGAGGCAAAGGCATGTATGGCATGCACGTACATGAGGCAGTCGTGGCAGCCCACGAGAAGGAATCGGGCATCACCATCCATTTAGTCAATGCACACTATGACGAGGGAAGGATCCTTTTTCAGGCCTCTTGTCCTGTGGCACCGGACGACACACCAGACGATGTGGCCACCAAAGTGCATACACTGGAGTATCGCCACTTCCCGGAGGTCATCGAGCGATGGGTACAACAACGTCTCTGATCAACGGATGTGGAAGGTGACAGTCCCCAGGAAGGTGCGTCCCGGCTGCAAGACCGGGGCCTGTCTGCCTCCTAACCGATAAGTATGATCCAGCAGGTTGCTGCACCGGACTTGAAAGTCCATCCAATTCCAGCTGTATCGCAGTCCCAGATCCAACAGGGCATAGGCCGGTTGCCGGATGGTTTCCTCCACAAGCACCTGGTCGCCCTTCATGGCAAAAAGGCCGTAACGCCCCTCTTGCTTGCCATAGACCGCCAATTTGGCCGTAGCCCACAGATCTGACAGCCAAGGAGCCAAGGAGCGGTCCACCACCCAGTTCATCATGAAGTTGGGGACTGAATAGACATATTTGTCATCAGCGGTGTATTGTTCCTGGCTCAGCAGATGCTGGAGCGACAGATTTCCATAGACAGAAAGATTGGGCACGTGGAAATGCACACTGTTCTCCCAGCCGATCGTCTCCAAGCTACCTGCATTATTCAGATAAGTAGAACCCTGTTGCACCAGATCATCTACCTTATTATAATAGAAGTTGACATCATATTCGAGATGCGGAAGGAACTGCACACTGGAAGAGAACTGCACACTGTTCAAATGTTGCGCTCCCAATCCCTCATCAGACGGATAGAGTAGCGGGAGAGACCGATACATATAGGGTGCATCCACAAACGAACGGGCAAATGAAAGCTTCATGTTCCACTCTTTCCGAGGCAGATAAATCAACGAGACGCGGGGAGAAAGCTCATCCATCCGTTCCCAGTCAGAGCGGACCTTCCGGTCATAACGCAGTCCACCATTGAAAATCAGTTTGGGGTGGAAATAATGCTTGACCTGGACAAAGGCAGAAATTACATCCTCTGACCCATTCTCCACCACATAGAATTTCTGGTTTTCAAACTCATACGAATTCTGCTCATTCGACAGCATCATGACAATCCGGCCAAAACGGTCGCCGATGCCGAAGCTGTTGTCGAAGAGTGTGAAATAGGAATACTGAATTCCCAACAACAAATTGCCGGACATGCTGCCCCATGCATAGCGCTGCAACATACGGGCTTCCCCTCCGAGTGCCAAAGAGCGCCAGTTATAGAACTGGAATACACCCACCTTATCTGTCACAACCGACTCGTCACTCGGCGAAGAAAGAGGATACTTGACGGTGTCACCCTCCACCAAATAGTTGGAAATATGCTCATAATCAACAGAGAAAGAGAGATCGAAGCTGGTATTTTTCACCGTATTGGCATACTGTAACACACCGAATGTGGAACTGGTGCTCCGACCCGGCTTATTTCCGTTGACCCGTTCATACTTCTCATAATCGTAGGTGGTAAAGGTGGAAAAGGCCGAAGAGGTGTAGGGCGACACCCGTTTCCCATGCCGGTGATTGAGTGTCAGTTTAAAATGGTTCCATACATAATTCAGGCCCAAGTCGTAGGTCGGTTTCCGGTTATAACCGTTCACGTAGATCGAGCCGTCCCGTGGGATTACACCATAGGAGTCCTCGTCACCCCAAGGAATGTCAAATTTATATCCTTTGGAATGATAAAGCGAGGCCCACAACAGCAGATCCGTATTATATCCGCTCTTACCGAACAGCACATTACCTTTGTAGGTGGAACCATTTCCCATCGAGTAACTGGCCTGAATGCCGTTGATCTCCTTACCCGATTTGGTGATCAGGTTGACCACCGCCGAAAGCGCCACATTGCCATACAGCGAGGAGGCGGCTCCGCGCAGCACCTCAATCTGCTTGATGTTTTCCAAAGAGATCCGATAGTCCGGCGAGATGGAGTTGGACAGATGGCTGTTGAGGCGATGTCCATTCAGCAGGATCAGCACATTCTGTTGTGAAGAGGTATAGACTCCCCGCATACTGATGTTCACATTCTCCCCCTCCAAGGGCATGATGCCGGGCACAAAAGTTTTCAGTACATCCTGCAAGGTCGTCATTCCCAACATCTTGATCATCTCCTCCGTGATCAGTGTAACCGGCACGGGTGCCTCCTCCAGGGTTTCCGCCTGTTGGGAGGCGGTGACAAGCGTGGCGGTATGTACCTTTTTCTCCCGGATCAGGTCGGCAAAACGGACCGGATCGTCCAACTGGATGGTATAATAGGGATCCTCCTGCAGGAGGAGCGAGACATAATGATTCACCCGCTTCATATCATCCTGCGCCAGGTAGCAGAGCGCCAGCAGACGATAGACACTGGCCCGGATCTCCCCCTCGTAATGCGGAAGATTGTCCTGCAAGGTGACGATCGCACTATCGACACGACCGATCTGATAGTCTGTCTGCGCTTTCAAGAAAAGCGCCCTTCCCTCTCCGACACCCGTCTGGGCACAGAGACCGATCGACCAGAGCAACCAAATTCCGATGTAGCGCAACCGTTTCATAAATTCATAGGGATAGAAAGGGTAAAACGGGTATGATCATTCTCCACGGATTCAAAGGAAATCGTGCCTTTATGTTTCTGCTCGATGATGTCGCGGGTGATGGAGAGTCCCAGTCCGGTCCCCTCTCCCTCCGGCTTGGTGGTGAAGAAGGCATGGAAGAGCCGCTGTTGTACCGCTTCCGACATGCCGACCCCATTGTCCTCGATCACAATCAGGAACCGGTCCGCCTGCACAGATGAAGAGACAGAAATGGTGGGCTTATAGTCCGGTGATTCGTTCGCCTGCCGTTTCCACACGGCATAACAGGCATTGTTCATCAGATTAATCACAGCCCGGCTGATGTCTTGCGGCACCACATTCACCTCCGGCAAGTCCGTGCCGTATGCCTCATGGATGGTCACATTGAAACCGGCCAGATTGGCCCGCATGGCATGATAGGAGAGCCAGACATACTCTTTGAGCAGTTTGGAGAGATCCGTCTTGACAAAGCGGTCGGACTGCCCGCGCGAATAGAGCAGGATCCCCTGGATGATGTCGGTCGCCCGATGCCCATGTTCGGAGATTTTGGACAGACAGACACGCATGTCCTGCAAAGTCTCGCTCAACTCCTCCTGAGCGGGATCCTCCAGGTCGATCTGACGTTCCTCCAGAAGTTCCACCAGATCGTCCACCAGGTCATGGGCCATCTGACTGAAATTGATCACGAAGTTGAGCGGGTTCTGGATCTCGTGCGTGATACCGGCACTCAACAAACCCAGCGAGGACAACTTTTCCAGCCGTAAGATCTGTTTCTGCAAATCCTCTATTTTCTGTTTCAATTCATTCTGCTCTTCCATTATCGCTTTGTGTTAGAGGTTGATGTAAGGGTATTGTCAAGATAAACTCTGTATAGTGTTCTTTCTCTGACTGCACTTCAATCCGGCCGTGGTGGTTCAACAAAATCTCCCGACAGAGATAAAGGCCCACACCGGCAGCCTCCGATGAAGTCTTGGTCGTAAAGAAGGGATCGAACAGCTTGTCCCGAACATGTGTATCGATACCGTTTCCATTGTCATAAATATGTATACACAACTGTTCCTCCTGCAGACGGAGCGAAAGCCGCACCAAGCCTTCAAAGGTCTGTTTCTCCTTTTTCTTGCCAATCGCATAGATACTATTCTGCAACATGCTGAGAATCGTACGGCCCAAAAGCAGGGGATCCACATCGGCTTCCACCTCATCCGCCAAAGGCTCCCATTCGATCCGGATTGCATTCGCCTCCAGTTGGGGCCGATAGGTCTCTTGGGCCTGATCCAGGATGCCCCGACAGAAACGGTTCATCACCGTCGGCACAAAATGGCAACTGTGATCCGTCAGCAGCTCCTCCATCGCTTTCAGGATCCGGGAGGTATTATGTCCATGTTCCTCGATCTTGCTCAGATGCGTCTGCATCATCTCCAGGATCTCTGCCATATCCTCATACGTATCTTCGGAGATCCGCTCCGCCTCCTCTTCCATATCCTCTTTCATGTCCTTCAACAGGCTGTTGGAGAGATGGGAGAAATTGATGATGTAGTTCATCGGATTCAGGATCCGGTCAATCAGTCCCTGCGTCAGTTTACCCATGGTAGCCGCCTTCTCCTGCCGAATCAGCTGTTCCTGTGCCTCGTTCAACTCGACCAATGCCTGTTCCAGCTTTTGCGATTTCTCCGTGATCTCGTCCCGTTGGATACGGATCTGGCGGGTGCGCTTCTGGACAATCTTTTCCAACCGCATGGTTTCCTGTAGCAGTTTATACGTACGCCATTTGTTGAAGAGGGCGATCAGGGCAACGAGCAGCAACACATACCCCACTAAGCTGTACCACTCCAAATAGAGCGGCTTGCGGATGACAAAGGCGAAATGCTTGACCGCCGACTCCCTTCCGAAGCCATCTTTTGCCTTCACATGAAAGACATACGAGCCGTACAGCAGGTTGGTATATTCCTTCTCTTGGTTCGACTGCCAGGGATTCCATTGATCCTCATACCCCTCCAGATAGAAGGCATATTGCGGATACTCAATTACATCATCGGCCATGGTTGAGAAGACAAACTTGAAATTCCGTTGCTGACTGTCAAACGAGACCGCCTGATCCAGGCGGACAATCTCCTGTCCGATGTCATCCCGATAGCCTCCATAATAGAGTGAATCATGACGCAGACGAATCTCCCGGATATGTACCTCCGGCGTATGCAGGAAGGCGTTGTCACGCTGGTCAAGACCAATACGGATCAAGCCGAAATTACCGCCGGCCCAGGCCACGCCGTTCTTCTCCACATAAAGGGCACGCAACGAATAATTGTGCAGCATGTGAATTTTGGCATTCAGTTGTGGATCCAGCTTCCCTTTGTGGAAAATCAGCAGCTCTTTGCCATCCCCACTGGTCATCCAGGTCCTCTGCTGCGGACTTGAGACAGCCAGACCGGGCCACCATGTGCCTCTCTCCATCAAAGCTGCCAACACCTCGTTACGTTCGACAAATGCCTGCCGCTCTGCCTCCCATGCCATCAATCCCTGGAGCGTCAATACGCAAAGCCGGCTGGAGGAGGCATCGAAATAGAGTTTATTGCCCCGGTTGTGCGCCAGTCCGCAGGTGGCATCCATCAGATGAGGCTCCTCCTGTTCGGGCGTAAGCGAATAAATTTCTCCGTACAGGGTTTCCGCCCAAAGCCGCTCCTGACTCCAGACCAGCTTCATGATACGTTCCACAAGGGCGATCCGTCTCTCGTGGGCTCCTTGCCAATGGTAAAGGCCGTCAATGGCTCCCAAGTAGAAGCCGCCGGCTCCGTCCGACTCCATGCTGAACAGATTGCGGGAAGAGAGTTGCTGGCCTTTCCCTCCGTTGAAACGGAACAGGCCACTGCTGCTGACGGCATAAAGCCAACCGTCCACCTCCTTCAACTGCCAACAGGCCTGGCGGATCTCCGGAATCGGTTCGAAGGCATTCCGCACGGGGGAGAAACGGAACAGACCGTGCAGGGTTCCGACATACAACTGCTTTTGATAGCGGAGAATGCTGGTGATCTCTCCCTTCAGCCCCTCCTTATCGGTGTAACGGGTAAAAAACGAGGGGACATTCAGGGCAAAGATACCGTTGTCCGTGGCTCCCCAGACACGACCGGTCTGGTCCGATGCAATGGCATGAATCGTATTGCTGCACAAACCGTTCTCCTCTCCCAGCCGGTACTGGAAATGTCCGTCCCGATAGAAAGCCAGCCCCTGTGTGGCATCAATCAGGATGTCCATACCATCGTCCAGCTTCACATTGTCATGCTCCAGAAGCCGGTTTTCCACCCACTCCTGCCGGATAATGTCCGTCAACGTATCACGCCGGACCACAACCCGATGGGTGGCCGTATAAAAAGAGATGCTGTCTTCCTGTCCCTCAATCTGCAAGACTTCTCCGATACGGGTCACCTTCCGGTTGGTACGCAGGTCCGAAATATAGGGCAAAAGAGCGGGTGTGCCATCCGGAGAGGCGGTGATGCGTCCGATAAAATTGTACCCGCCGACCCAGACCCTGTCTTGCGGATCGACATAGAGACGGGTGATGCGGGAAATATCAGGTGTCATCAGTTTATGCCAACTATGGCCGTTGTAATAGACCACACCGGCAAAATTGGCAAAGTACACCACACCGTTCGCATCGCAAACCACGTCAAAATTACGATTATGCGCATCGTACTCCTCCGCAGAATAATTCTGGAAGAAGGGAATGCCGAGCTGGGCCTGTCCCGAAAACGAAAGGCCGAAGAAGCAGAACAGCCAGCCGAGGCTCCAGCAGATACTATGGTATAATCGTCTTTTCATATTTATATCCGTTTCCAATATACTGATCCCACTCCTCTGGCATCAGATTGCGGGTCAACCGTGTCTCTATTTCCTGTGCAAAGGTATCGGGCTGATAAGCGGTCTGATGCAACACGCCTCGCTGGTCGCCATAGAAAAGCAAGGATTTGTCGGGCGAGATCTCCAGACAATAGATCCAGCAACCGACTCGGTCCAATACCGTAGAACTGTTGGGCTGTCCGATCTCCATATGCAGGAGCAACCCTTCGAAACTGGAGGCAATCAAATGTCTCTCCTCCTCAAACAGCACACGGCTCAAGGTGGAGGCAGAGAAGGATACGCGCCTGTTGTCAGATTCGCCCTGCTTCGGATCACAGCTGATCACCAGGGTCCCGTTCTTGCGGCCATACACCAGACAGTTCTTCTGCGGATTCCAACGGACGGCTGTCACCGGAGCCTGCATCGGGAGATGAGAGGGAGAGAGGCGTTGCACAATGCCTTGATCATCCAGCCGGCAGACTGTATCGTCTGTACTGCCTATGAGCAAATCGCCCCCTTCACAAGCCAAGAGGGAAATGGGTGTATCCGAATGATAGATCGGTTTCCATTGCCAATCGGAGAGGGAGGCTTCATAGACAGTTTCGCGTGTCGCTATATAAAGGCTGTTTTCTTTCAAAGCCATGCCAACCGGATTCTTGACAGGTGTCCGGAGAATCCGTCTGGACTCCCGACTCAGCTCCAACAGTTGGCCATCTACCGAAAGCACATACACCAGACCATTCCGGGAGTCTAACTGGATCCGGCGGAAATCAAAGGCTGGATCGTCAAACAGCGTGACGGGAGTCAAATTGTGCAGGCTGTCGGGCATCCAACTGACCACCTCTCCATAGTCGCTGCAAGTCAAGACCCGAAAGGCGGGAACCGTCAGGGAATCTACCCGCAGGTCACGGATTCCCCCTTTGTGATAGGTCCAGCTGCGGGTCAACTGGCTGTATCGCCCCAACATCTCCATCGGCAGATAGCCATTGCCTCCGTATTGCTTGGAGATTTTCCAGGAACTGTAGGTGAGCAGGGTGATCAGCTCCTTCCAATAGGAGAGCTTCTCCGCCACATAGGTGCCCCGTTGCAGACTCTCGTGAATCAGGATCGCCTGCTCATTCATCTGCTTGGCCAAAGCCTGATAGGCCAAAGTGTCAGCCTCACGTTTGGCCTGTTCGGTCTCCCGCTGGCGTAACTCCGCCAAATTCTTCTGGGCCTCCATCTCTGCAAAAGCAATCAGAGCCGACTGTTGGGAAGCCACTGCATTCTCACGTTCATGCTCCGCCTTGGCCCGCATCTGCTCTGCCAGCTGTGTCTGGTGGACCGCCTCTTTACGCTGTTCGTCAGACATCTCTTTCTGCTGATAGGCAATCTCCTCCAGCTGTTCACTCACGCGTCGGGTGATGATGGCCTCTTTCTGTGCCAAGGTCGCCTCTTCCAGCTGCTGGTTAAGTGCCACAGCCTTCTCCTGATAGCGCAGATTCTCATGCCACAGCCACGCCACAGTTGCCATACTTCCCACCAGCAGGGTCAGAAGCAGGGCAAGAATAACAATATTTTTTCCTTGTAGCGATTCCATGGCTCTCCGTATATAATAGATCCGCTGTTATCGGTGATGAAGTACCAGCAGGGTGATGTCGTCCGACTGGGTAGCCTCGCCCGCAAACGACCGGACATGCTCCCGGATACGCTTCACGAGCTGTTCCGCCGCTCCGGAGCTCTCTTGTGCCAACAGCGATTCCAACCGCCGTTCGCCATACTCCTCGTTTGCCTCGTTGAAAGCCTCCGTGACTCCGTCTGTATAAAGCACCAGGCTCTCGCCGGGATGCAACGTCAGCGACTGGTTCTTATAGGGGAATCCCTCCAGTCCTCCCACCACAAAGTTGGAGGCCTTCGGCAACATCGTCACGCTTCCGTCCGCATGAAGCACATAAGGCAGATTGTGGCCCGCATTGGTATAATCGATCTGTCCCGTATGAATCTGCAAGATTCCATAGAAAACCGTCACGAACATGGAGTCTGTACTGACTTTACACAACAGATTGTTCAACTCACGGATACAGGCATCGCTGCTCTCGGCTGTCTTGGCAATGGCCCGCAGCAACGTACTGCTCACCGCCATAAAGAGGGCTGCCGTAATGCCTTTACCGGAGACATCGGCAATGACGAAACCGATTCGCTCCTCATCAATCCGGAAGAAATCATAAAAATCGCCGCCCACCTCTTTCGCAGGTGTCATGGAGGCAAAAAGATCCCACTCGGCCAGATCCGGGAATGGAGGGAATGTGCAGGGCAGAATGGCCTTCTGAATATCGCTGGCACTGGCCAGATCGGTACGTATCGACTCCAGCTGATTGTGTTCCTGTTCGGTCTGCTTGATGTAGCGGATCTGTTCGACCGCCTTCTCGATCGTCAGGGAGAGATCGTCCATATCAATCGGTTTGGTGGCAAAGTCAAAAGCCCCCCGGTTCATCGCTGTCCGGATATTCTTCATGTCGCCATAAGCCGATACCATAATACACTTCTGGGCCGGATTCCGGAACTCATTGATTTTGGACAGCAATGTCAAACCGTCCATTTCAGGCATATTGATGTCACTCAGGATGATGTCAATATCCGGATTCGCCACCAACTGCTTCAAGGCTTCCACTCCGTTGTGGGCAAAAAGGAACTCATATTCGCCTTTTCGGATCTTCCGTCTGAAATAATGGGTCAGCAAAACCTCCAGATCTTGTTCGTCATCCACACTTAAAATTTTTATGGCCATGGCTCTATCATTTTATTCTATCTGCAAATATAATGATTTAAGAAAAAGGGGAACCGTTTCTCCCCCTTTTTCTTGCCGGCCTACTCAGGCAGGCAGAACCCCAACCGAGCCAACACCGAGGACTCCTCAGGGGTAGCCCCGACAATCCGATAGGCCGGATACTCGCGGGGATGATCATAGTGGGCCCGGAAATATTCGAATTTTTCCCGGTGAAAACGCAGTTTTTTGTCAATCTCCAGGGGATTGAAGGTGGCCAGGATGGCCTGTTCGACGCGACGGGTCTGCCATTGGTTCAAGTCGATTTCTGCCTGAAGCGGAGCCGGAGGCACCACCTGGCCGATCCGCTCGATCTCCACATCAAAGAAGCGGCTGATGGCCTCCAAGCACATCCGTGTGCCATTGGCCTTGCCATCTGCCGAGAATCCGGCAATGTGAGGAGTCGCAATGGAGGCCGCCTCCAGCAACTCCGTCGAGATGGTCGGTTCCTGCTCCCAGCAGTCAATCGCCAACCGGCTCACCCGTCCGGCACGCCAAGCCTCCAAGAGGGCAGCCGTATCATGTACCGCTCCACGGCAACTGTTGATGAACCACGGCCTGCGTTGCAATGCCTGGAAGAAACGGCTGTCCGCCAAGTGATAGGTGGCATGTGTTCCCTCCCGTGTCAGCGGTACGTGCAGTGTGACCACATCTGCCTCTTCCGCTATTTGCTGTAGTGAGACAAAACCCTCAGCCCCCTCCTTTTCGGCCCGCGGAGGATCGTTCAGCAACACACGCATGCCCAACACCTGACAATGGTGTGCCACGATCTGCCCTACATGGCCCACACCGACAATACCAATCGTCTTTCCCGCCAACGATTCGCCGGTTTGAGACGCGAGTGTCAGCAAACAGGCCGTCACATATTGCCCCACGGAAGCGGCATTGCAGCCCGGTGCATTCTGCCATGTGATCCCTGCCTCCGCACAAAACCGGGTGTCAATGTGATCAAACCCGATGGTGGCGGTCGTAATGAGACGTACCCGGCTGCCTGAAAGCAGCTCCCGTGTACATTTATCAATGCTCCGCACGATCAGCGCATCCGCCTCCCGTACCTGTTCGGCCGTAAATTCCGAAGAGGGAAGATAGACCATATCAGCGATCGGTTCAAGGACACCCTTCAAATAGGGGACCGTGTTGTCTGCCACAATTTTCAGCCTTTTCATCGATAAAAATTTAGTTGAGTGAATATTTTGTGAATTTTCTGTGAACTATTTCACACCCCTCAGCGGAGTTTGTTCCGGTTGAAATGAGGCCCCACATACACCCCGAAGAAGAGGGTAGAGACAACGGTCAAGAGGGCTCCTGCCAGATAGGCCCAGTTGAAACCGCCCAGCTGCTGTGCCAAGGTACCGCCCAACATCAGTCCGATGCCGATCCCCACATCCCAACTGGTCAGATAAGTGGAGGTGGCAGTTCCCCGCTGGCTGTTGGGGGCCAGATTGACAAAGAGCGTATTGAAGGCCGGGAACATGGTGCCGAACGCCACTCCATGCAGCAGGGCGACGGCTATATAAAGGTAGGAACCGACCGCCTCATTCCAATGCATGATCTGTTTCAGTCCCGCGAGGGTGAAGAAGCAGAGACAGGCCAGATACATGCCCCAAGTGATCACCTGCGTCACCCTGCCCTTGTCCACCTGTTTGCCGGCAAAGAGGCGCGAGGTGGCCAAGCCGATGGCCATGAAGGTGAAATAGAGTCCGGAATGCAATTGGATACCGATCTCCTGGGCATACATCGCCACGTAGGTGGTCGTCATGCCGTAGGGAATGGAGAGCAACAGCAGAGAGATACCCGCCCAAGTGCCTTTGAGCAGAAAGAAGCGGTCGAGCGAAATGGGCTGCCTTTTGACCGGATTCTTATAGGGGGTTTTCACCAAGTAGGCCATGCAGAAACCCAAGGCCCCGGCCAAAAGAGCCGTACCGAAAATCACGTCATACGAGAAATGGCCCTGCATGAAGAGGCCGATCATGGGGCCGATGCTCATGGCAATGTTGTTGGCCAACCCGTAATAGCCGAGACCTTCGCCCCGACGGGAAGAGGGCAGGATGTCAATCACGATGGTGTTGCCCGACACCGTCACCATGCCGAACGCCACCCCGTGCAGGGTACGCAACAGGATGAAGAGGGACAAGGCCGCGGCCAACATATAGCCGCCGAAAAAGGCGGTGAAGAGAAAATAGGCCAACAGATAGAGCGGACGACGGGCAAAGGTGTCCAACAGATAACCGGCAAAGGGACGGATACACAGGGCTGCCAAGGTATAGCAGGAAAGGACCGCACCGATCATTGACTTCCCGGTAGAGAAGGTGTCCACTAAATAAAAAGGCAGGACCGGCAATATCAAGTAAAAACCCAGAAAAAGGAGAAAGTTTGCCGCCAGGATACAGCAGAAACTGGGCGTCACCATTTTATCTTGTTTCATCATGTCACTCTAATTTTGTGCGCAAAGATAGGCCAAAAACAAATAGAATGCCTACTTTTGCCTGCAAGAATGGAATGGAGATGAATAGACTGCTGACGTGGATAGGAATCTGTTGCCTTTTGATCGGGTGTGGAAGCTGTCGGAATGAGACACGCGAAGAGCGGCTCATCCGGCAAGCCGGGGCTTTGTGGCGTGTCGCTCCGGACAGTGCCTCCCTCCTGCTCGACTCCATTCTGCTTCCCGAAGAGTTGAGCCTTCCGTGGGCGGCTGAATGGGCCATGCTCTCAGCCCACATCGCAGACTCCTTGGACAAACCGTTACCCTATCCGGAGCTGATGCAAAAGGCCGTCTCCCATTACCGATCGACAAAGCAGCGGAAGAAACAGGCGGAAGCGGCTCTTTTCTGGGCCCGCTCCCTGGTGGCAGACAAGTCCTACGAGCGTGCCATGCAGGTCTATGAGGAGGCGTTGGAGACCGCCTTGGAGGCAGAGGACTTTAACCAAGCCGGTTATATCTGTAGCTACATGGCCGACCTGTATAGAATGGATGGTGATCCGTTGTCAGCCATCCGATCGCATGAGCAATCCAACCATTATTTCCTCTTGGCAGATAACAAGCGCAGCTATGCGTTCGGCTTGGTGAATGAGGCTTTCATTCACATGTATCAAGAAGAAAATCAATATGCTGCCGATTTATTGCAGCAAGCGGACAGCGTCGCTGAATTACTGCAAGACAACGTAGTTTTTAGAGATGTTTATAATGGATTGGGCGTTGTGTACGAACGTTTGGCAAACTATGATCTGGCTGAACACTATATACGCCAAGCTATTCAGTTGGACGACAGTCTGGATTTGCTGACTGATTACCTGAATCTGTCTGCCATCTATCAATCCTAAAATCCGCAAGCAATCTCAATGGCAATCTCAATTGCAGTAAAGAGCTTGAA
>JBJECC010000036.1:0-3218 GCA_051870655.1 Parabacteroides sp.
TTTTGCCCCGTAAACCTTGGGTTCAGAGATCTACGTTGCAAATCTAAGGTTTGTATCATGTTCCTTACTCTAATTCTATAGCATTATGGCAACAAAAAACGAACAGCGGTGGCGTGAGAATTATGAACGGCTCAAGGCCTATATTGTGGAAAATCGGCATCTGCCTGACAAGAAAAAGGTGGAGAACAGAGGTCTGCTGAATTGGTGGAAATACAATAAGAAAATGATCAAACAAGGAAAGCTGGATCCTGAACGGATCCGGTTGCTTTCTGAATTGAGCGAGATGCGTGAATTATAGTGGTTTGTATTCTTTCCCCTGCCAGGTGTGGCGCTCGGCAATTCGTTTGCGAAGTTTGTCGGTAAACTCATGATTCTTCAATCCCCAGTCGGGTGCGATCAGCAACTCTTTGGGGGATTGGGAGACGAAACGCTCCACGACAATGGAGGGATGGAGCCGTTCGAGGAAATCAATGGCCAAATCAATGTATTCATCCACCGAATAGAGATGGAACTGTTCCGGATGTTCGGCCAGTTCACGGGCCATGCGCGTGTGACGGATCAGCTGCAATTGATGGAGCTTCAAGGTGTGGATCGGTAGGGAGGAAAGCACCTCGGCATGATGGAGAATCTGCTGGCGAGACTCTCCGGGGAGCCCCAAGATCATGTGTGCTCCCGTATAGATTCCGCGGGCAGCTGTCCGACGCAAGGCCGATTCCGATTCCGCATGCGTGTGTCCCCGGTTGATCCGTCTCAACGTCTCGTCAGAGGTACTTTCCAAGCCATATTCAATCATCACGAAGCAACGGTGGGAGAGCTGTTCGAAATAGTCCAGCAACTCCTCCGGCATACAGTCCGGACGGGTGCCCACAATCAGCCCGACAACTCCCGGATAGGAGAGTGCCTCCTCATACTTGTGGATTAAGGTGTCGAGGGGACTGTATGTATTGGTATAGGCTTGGAAATAGGCTAAGTAGCGCATATCCGGATATTTGCGGGAAAAGAAACGGATGCCGGTCTCCAACTGTTCACGGAGGCTCGTATCTGTGTGGCAATAGTCCGGACTGAAGGTTTGGTTGTTACAATAGGTACATCCGCCAAACCCTTTGGTCCCGTCCCGATTGGGACAGGTGAAGCCTGCATGAAGGGAGATCTTCTGCACCTTGAACGAGGGAAAGAGCTTCCGTAAGAAGTCTCCCAACTCATAATAGGGCTTCTGTCCGTTCATGAAATCACGGTCTCAAACAGTTCTTCTACCTGCAACCCTTCGAAATGGGGAATTACCTTGTGTACCAACGGACGCAACTCCTCAGCCGAGTTGGTGGAGCTGACTCCAATCACCTGCATACCTGCCCGGGTGGCCGCTTCGATGCCTGCAAAGGAATCTTCAAATACGATGCAGTCAGCCGGATCCATACCCAGGTCTTGGGCAGCTAACAGATAACACATCGGATCGGGCTTGCCTCGGGTGATGCGGTCTGCGGTCACCTCCGTACTGAAGAGATCTCGGATCGGGAGTGCCTGGAAGGCATGCTCCATCTTCGAATCGTCTGAACTGGTGACCAGTCCGAAAGGAATACCGGCCGCTTTCAATTGCCGGAGGAATGGGATTGCCCCGGGAATCTCCGGAAAGTCCATGTTCCGTTCGAACTCGGCAATCTCCGCATAAAGCCGTTCCATCTCTTCTGCCGAATGGTGTTTGAAATAGGTCTCATGGATCAACGGCATGGTCCTGCCCTTGATCAGTTGGGCAAAATTGTCATGACCGACATGATACCGTTTGGCTGCATCGTTCCAAAACAGATCGTAGAGAGGTTCGGTATCTGCAATGACACCATCAAAATCGAACAGGGCCGCTTTTTTCTTCTGATTCATACATTAGAATGTGTTTGTGTTACGCCTGCAAAAGTACAACAAAATGAGAGAGCCTGCAACCTTTTCTCATAAGAGACTGATCAGCAAGGCGATGTTGAGAATGGTGACCATCGCCCCTAAAAAGAGCAGTAAGAGGGTCGTGGAGCGGCTGTTGACAAATTTACCCATCACCTGTTTGTTGGAGGTGAGATAGACCTGCGTGAAGACCGTAATCGGCAACTGTACGCTCAGGAACATTTGCGAGAGGATGAGGCCCGAGAAGGGGTCGTCTATCCAGAAGATGATTCCCAAAGCAGGCAGGAAAGAGAGCAACAGACCCAGCCGGGAGTGGAGGTCGCTATGGCTGTAGGCCTCTCCGAACATACCGGCAAAGATGGAGGAGCCGGCGATACCGGAAGTGATCGTGGAGGAGATGCCGGCCAGCAAGAGGGCTGCAGCAAAGATGAGGCCCGCCTGGCTACCCACCAAGGGAACCAACAGTTGCTGAGCCTGGTCCAGCTCTTCTACAGCTACCTGTTCACGGAAGAAGGTGGAGGCGGCCAGGATGATCATGGCCGAGTTGATGCCCCACCCGATCACCATGGAGAGCAGTGTGTCGTAAAATTCATATTTCAACTGTTTCCGGATTACCCGTTCGTCCTCCAGGTTCCATTCCCGACTCTGGATCACCTCCGAATGGAGAAACAGGTTGTGGGGCATCACAACCGCCCCCAGCACACTCATCACCACCAACATCGACCCTTCCGGAAAGGTTGGCTTGATCCAACCGGTGGCAGCTGCCCCCCAATCCACATCCACCAGGACCAGCTCATAGAGGAAGGAGAGCCCGATAATGGAGACAAAGAGGATGATCCATTTCTCTATCTTGCTATAAGTGTTGGTCAACAACATACCGATGGAGGCCAACGTGATGATGACGGCACCAGCTTTGATGGACATGCCGAACAGCATGCGCAAGGCAATGGCACCACCCAGAATCTCAGCCAATGAGGTAGAGATACTGGCCAAAAGGGCAGAGCCCAGAATGGGGCGGCTGAGCACTTTGGGCAGGTATTGGTTGGTCGCCTCCGAAAGACAAAGTCCCGTGACGATCCCCAAGTGGGCCACGTTGTGCTGGATAATAATCAACATGATGGAAGAGAAGGTGACCACCCACAGGAGGGCGTAACCAAATTCAGAACCGGCAGCCAGATTGGTGGCCCAATTGCCCGGATCAATGAAGCCGACAGTCACCAGCAATCCCGGGCCGATGTATTTCAGCAGGTCCAATGCGCCCGAGTGGGGATGATGGTTGACCTTGAGTTTGTCGAATAGACTCATAGTGATTAATTAATTTAAAAATTTCA
>JBJECC010000037.1:0-3214 GCA_051870655.1 Parabacteroides sp.
AGAAGAGGTTGATTAATTTACAAAAAAAGTTTTGAAGGCAGGTTCTGTCCAATAGTTTATAATCAGTTGACATATAGTATATTATTTTCGTAATGAACATATGATTGTCCTGAAAAAGTATCTATACACAAAAACGATCAAAAAAACGATTAAAAATATTGCATGATTAAAAGGAAAGTTTTATCTTTGCAACGTTTTTCAAAGGAGTGTTACTCCTTTTCCCTTTACCATATAACCAAACCTGAAGAGACTTTATTATCCAAAGCCTTAGGTGGAAGATAGTATTGTCGGGGTGATGATCCATTTAGGGTCATCACTTTTTTTGTCCTATAGTGTATACTGACTCTACATCCAAGGAGCCTCTACAAAATGATTAAAGATAACGATCCTTGTCAAAGATACAGATATTTAATGAGTAAAGATACGATTGTTATATTATTGGCCCTTGAAAACTTGGTCATCATGAAGTTATCAACAGTATGTATTTCTATAGAAAGTCTGTATGTAGATAGATGTCCATGATAATCGTTACCATTTGAGTTTCTGCATAAGATCTTGAAATACTGTTTGTTATGATTGTTTATAATATAGTTGTCCGTGAGAGAATATCTATACACAAAAATGATCAAAAAAACGATTAAAAATATTTGCGCAGTTGAAAGGAATATTTTATCTTTGCAACGTTTTCAAAGGAGTATTGCTTCTTTTCCCTTTACCATAACTAAACGTCGATCGACATGATTGTCGGGGAGGGTGTGTCGTAATTGGCACACCCTCTTTTTTTGATATTCTCTGAAATACCCCATGGTTCGTGACAAAATCCTGTGGGTATTTGTCTGTCCGGCTATCGTGGTGACATTTGGTCTGCGTGATGGATGTGTTGCGTGATAGCGGACTGAAGACGCAAAAGCGTCAAATAGGGCTTTTACCGGGAGAAAAATTATTTTCCTCGGGAGGAAACAAAAAAATGGTTCTGGTTTCGATTCGCTTGAGAACGATTTTTTTGTCATGCTTTTATACAAATACGTACGTTTTCATGTGTCACATTTCGGCTCTTCTACAATAATATATTCAAAAACGAAGGAAGAGTCCATGAATCGAGAAAAGTCGATTTTTTTTGAAAAAAAACGCCGAAAAGTTTGGTGGTACAAAAAAAAGCCTTACCTTTGCATCGCAATTGAGAAACAAACCAACAGAAATGGTTCACTCAAAGAGGCCCAGATGGCGGAATTGGTAGACGCGTTGGTCTCAAACACCAATGGATTCACTTCCATGCCGGTTCGATCCCGGCTCTGGGTACTACAAGCGGTTGAAAGTCTGATGATTTTTAACCGCTTTTTTTGTTGTTGTTATTAATCTTTATTGGAATGAAAATTGCTATCATCGGTGCCGGTAATATCGGTGGAGCCATCGCTCGCGGATTGGCACAAGGAACCGTTTTTCAGCCGTCAGATATTATCTGTACGGCACAAACTGAAGAGACTCTGGAGAAAATGCGGAATATCAACTCCGAGTTTATCTTGACACACGACAATGTGGCTGCCGTCAAACAAGCTGATTTGATTCTTATCGCCGTGAAACCTTGGCGTGTAGAAAAAATCATCGATCAGATTAAGTCATCCATTGATTTTGATCGTCAGATCATTCTCTCTGTGGCAGCAGGTGTTACATTCGACCTGCTTTCTACATTCTTGACCAAGAATATGGATTTTAATCAGATGAGTACGCCGACTATATTCCGTATTATGCCCAATACGGCTATCGAGGTACGGAGTAGCATGACTTTTGTGTCGGCCCGTAATGCCTCTCAGGATCAGATTGATCTGGTGTTGCGCATCTTCAACGAGCTGGGTAATGCGATGTTGATTGAAGAACGTTTGATGGCTGCGGGGACGGCTTTGGCATCCAGTGGTATTGCGTTTGCTCTCCGTTATATTCGTGCGGCTATTGAAGGAGGTGTCGAATTAGGTTTCTATCCCAAAGAGGCACAGGAAATAGTTGTACATACAGTGAAAGGTGCTGTAGATCTGTTGCTTGAAAACAGAAGCAATCCGGAGATGGAGATTGACAAGGTGACGACACCGGGCGGTATTACCATTAAAGGTTTGAACGAAATGGAACTGTCTGGTTTTACTTCTTCGGTTATCCGAGGTTTGAAAGCCAGTAAATAGTACTTAAAAAGTGAGGTTGATTCAGGGAAGTGTCGTATCTTTGTCACCAAATCATGGTGTAACAGCCGCCATTCGGTGGCTGTTAGTAAAAGGGAATCCGGTGAAAGACCGGAGCTGTACCCGTAGCTGTAAGTTCATGAATCTCAAAAGGATCTTTTGCCACTGGGATATTCACTATTCCGGGAAGGTGCCTTGACAAATGAGGAACAAGCCAGAAAACCTGCCATGATTTGTCATACATGTATCTCGGGTGAAGATCATGTAAATTTCAAAAAGAATTATGGATCGGTTTTTTTATTTACGACTTTGTCTGATTCTCTGGCTCGGACTATTCACGACAACGGATTTGTATGCCCAGGTGGATACGACATCCTATCACTCTCTTTCGGGTGTTGAGGTAGTAGGGAAACAGCGCCCGGTTGTAACACGTGAGGCTGCTCCGTTGCAGATACTGGATCGTGGTGGCTTGGAGCGGTTAGGTGTGCAGGATCTGTCGGAGGCTGTCAAACGATTCTCAGGAGTGACCGTGCAAGACTACGGTGGAATTGGAGGACTGAAGACCGTTTCCATTCGTAGTCTGGGAGCGAAGCATACGGCTGTAAGCTACGATGGTGTGACGTTGACGGATGCTTCCAGTGGACAGGTGGATATCAGCCACTATACATTAGATAATGTAGAGAGTGTCTCTCTGTCGATTGGGCAGGGGGATGATATTTTCCAGACAGCAAGAATGTTTGCTTCGGCCGGTGCTCTGTCTATCCGGACTGTCCGTCCCCAATTTGAGGAGGGACACGCGTTCCGCGGCTATGCCAAACTGAAAGGAGGTTCATTTGGCTTGGTGAATCCGGTGTTGCATTGGGAGCAAAAACTGGCATCGAACTGGTGTGCCACCCTGCATGGCGACTATATGCGGGCGGATGGCCGCTACCCTTATACTTTGGTGAATGGAGATTTGGTCACGAAGCATAAACGGACCAACAGTGATACGAAATCATATCATGTAGAGGGTAATCTGTTCGGGCACTGGAAAAACGGAGGTGAAT
>JBJECC010000038.1:0-16957 GCA_051870655.1 Parabacteroides sp.
ACATCTCCAAAATATTCTTATATCTTCTATACTTCTTACCCATCGTATTATACGCTATATTTTAATGTTCTTATTCTGTTATTTCTTCCCTTTCGACCGTGAGAATCCGATTTGTGTGCGTGCACAGCGGAATCCGATATAGGAACGTGTCTCATTCTGATATTCAAACGTACGCATATCCGAACGGATGAACTGTTGTACATCTTTCCAGGAACCGCCCCGCACCACCTTCTTTTTCATGGCATAAGGATCGTTCTTGGCGGCATTATAGACCAGTTCCGGATTCATGTCGCTGGTCTGGCTGGGTCCTGATTCCGAATAGGAGTCCAATGTCCATTCCGCCACGTTACCGGCCATGTCAAACAACCCGAACTCATTCGGAGAATAGGATCCGACACGTGAAGTGATCAAATGCCCGTCTTCAGTATAGTTGCCCTTGCCCGGCTTGAAGTTACCCAAGAAACAGCCCTTTCCATTCTGCAAGCCGTCACCGTCCCACGGGAATTTCCGATCATTCTTGCCGACACGGGCCGCATACTCCCATTCTCCCTCCGTAGGCAAGCGGAACGGCTCGATAGTCTGACCGGCAGGCAGGCTCAAGGATTCCTTATACAGGTTCGTACGCCATACGCAGAAGGCCATAGCCTGCTCCCACGCCACACCCACAACAGGGTAGTCATCATAGCCCGGATGATTAAAATACATCCGCATATAGGGTTCGTTGTATGCATTGTTGAAGTCATTCACCCAACAATTCTCGTCCGGGTAAATATTGATAATACGTGTGTTCAGGAAATCCCATTCACTGCTCAACTGACGGGTAATCGTCTCATTGACAATGCGTCCGTCTTCATCGATGTAGGCCGTATCTTTCGAGATCATCACCACTTCGTTCGGATCGATCTGTACATCTGTATTGCGGGTACGGTCGGCCGGATCCAATTGATGTTTCCGCAAGGCCGCAGAAGTGTAGTCATACCATTCATATTTATAGACCATCTGCTTGGGATCGAGCTTTTTCTCTCCGGTAATCGGATTGGTATAATAGACACTCTCAATGGCCCGCAGCTCATCTTCATTGGCCCGCTTCCAAGGAATCGGCCGATTCCAATCCAAATGAGGCGTCACCGGCTCTCCATATTTATCTTCTGTAATCTTGAACAAATCATTTCCGCCATAAGCAGGATCTGCAAGACGTTCCCGGATAATCGAATCGCGCACCCAATAAACGAACTGGCGATATTTGGAATTCGTCACCTCTGTCTGATCCATCCAAAAGGCATCAAAAGAGACCCCTTTCGTCTCCGGCATGATACCCCACAACGAGTCCTTGTCCGAAGGGCCCATTTCAAAAGCTCCTCTTTTGATCAAAACCATGCCGTAAGGAGCCGGTTCGTTAAATGCCACGGTTCTTGCTCCCGTCACCTCTCCGCCAGCGTTGCGCAACGACTTTCCGCAAGAGGACAACAATGCAATCACCACAAGTGCTACTAATGCTTTTTTCATATACTATTATAATATACGTACGCTTTTATGTCTATTATTTCCCGTCTTCGTCTTGTGCAGTTTCAGGTTGTATGTCACCATCAACTCATGACTCCCGGCACCAAACTTTCCCAACTGCGTTGTCGCAAAATCAAAGGCATAACCCACTTGGAAACGCCCCAATTTGGCTCCGAACAGCAAAGCTGCCGACTCACCGATCCGCCATGCCAGTCCGCCGTTGAACATTTTATTGTATTCCAATCGGGCTGTGACATCAGCATGCCAACTTGTCTTTGCATCTGTCATGAAGAACAGAGAAGGCTGTAATTCAAACAACGGATTATTGAGTACAATATTGTATCCGCCCATTAAATTATACATGCTTCCGATGTAAAAATAGGCATTTTCTTCCAACCGCATCTCCGGTTGTGTCAAATGGGTGGCAGCCATACCGACATACCAATTCTTTCGCTGGTAAAACAGGCCGAAGTTGACATCAAACCCGGTTCCGCTGACGGAAGTGGTCGGAATGGCATTGTCCTCTCCTGCCTTGACAAAATATTCTGCCGCATCGGGGATATACACTTTCGTACCGTCAAATGTTTCACTGACCATGCCTATCTGCAATCCCCCACTCAGCACGCCACCGAACAATTTCTGTTTGTAGGCATACTGGACTGCCACATGGGTATTCAGGAAAAGTCCGGCTGCGTCCACATAGACCACAGCTCCCAAACCATGTTGTGTCTTCCCCAATGTCAACGGCATCTCACCGGTGACAAAAAAAGATTTGGGAGCCCCATGTACACCGACCCATTCCATACGCGTGATAGCCAACAAATTCAAGTTTTCCGTCGATCCGGCATAGGCGGGATTGTAGTAGTTCTTTGCCATATAATATTGGGCAAAGCGGGTGTCATATTGGGCCTGAGCCGGATCCGTCCACGACCACAGCCCAACCGCCACGACACTGATGATATATAAAATCCGATGCTTCATTCTTTTTTAACGAGCCAATGAATGAATTATTATACAAAAACGAAACGAGGTGGAATACGTTTTTCGTACACACCTCGTTTCATATGCTCTCCACGAAACTGAACGTAAAGTCACCTTGTCTTAATACTCCTCTTCGTCAAAAAAGAAATCTTCCTTACTGGGATAATCAGGCCAAATATCTTCCATACATTCATATATTTCACCCTCATCTTCCATTTCCTGCAGATTCTCAATAACTTCCAGAGGAGCTCCGGAACGTTGCGCATAATCAATCAACTCATCCTTGGTTGCGGGCCAAGGGGCATCCTCCAGTTTAGAAGCTAACTCTAATGTCCAATACATAACTATCAAGTATTAACAACCGTAAAACGGTTAGGTTCACAATAATTTAGCGCAAAAATAAAACAATATTCTCTACTGACAAGTATAATCCCAGATTATTTCTGTTCCATTATTCTGTAAACACTCTTTTCTTGCCAGAACGAACAGATAATCCGACAACCGGTTGATAAATATCAACACAGGCTCCTCCACCGGAGCTGTTTCTGTCAGCCGATAGATCTGACGCTCGGCCCGTCTGCACACCGTACGGCAGACATGCGCCAAAGAGGCGGAACGGCAGCCTCCGGGCAAGACGAATGCTTTCATCTTCGGCAGGGCATTGTCAATCCGGTCGATCTCCCGCTCGATCCGCTCGATGCTCTCCGGTGTCACACGGCTTTCGATCTTCAAATCCGTCGTTTCCTGATCCGTCGCCAGATAAGAACCGATTGTAAACAATTTATGTTGCACAAACGAGAGGAAACTGCAATCTTCTTCGTCTTTCAACGAGGTGATCAGCAGACCGATAAACGAATTCAGTTCATCAATCGTGCCATAACTCTCAATGCGCTGATGTGCTTTCGACACACGCTGTCCTCCCACCAATGAAGTGGTACCTTTATCCCCTGTACCTGTATAAATACGACTCTTCTCCATGATTAGAAATAGACTTTATAATCTCTTTTATGCAATTTACGACTAAATATCAAGATTCCCAATGAATAAAGATCCAATGAAACGGTTATGTCCGGATGCAGGCAGACGTCACGCCAAAAGTCCCGCATCTTACGGCTCTCCTTGATCCCTTCAAACACAAAAACCGTACCGTCATGTGCAAAGTTCACACAGGCATTGAAAAGATCCAGGTTGTGTTCCTGCTCGTATAGCGTATTGAAGAAGACAAAATCCACCGTTCCCAAATCGTGCAAAGCCTTAGGCAGCAATGACTTGTAGCTTCCTACACGCAAATCGATCGGATTGTGCGCCGCCTTATCAAATACGCCTTTGGAGATCCGGCCAAACTCGGGAACCGTCTCAAGCGCAATGCAATGCAAGCCGGTGGCATAGGAGGTGAGATAGAGTGTGGAAAGTCCCATTGTCGGTCCCAGCTGCAGAATATTCCGGCTTTTGAAATAATTCACCAGCCGAAACAACAAAGCGCCATGTTTCGGACGGATCGCTTCCCGTTTCACGATCTCACCGACTGTACGACTACGCAACTTGCCTTTACTTTGCCGGTCGGGATAGGTCAATTTCTCCTCGCAATAAAGCATCTTCCGTCTCAACATCTCAATATCTTGAAAGCTATAATAGGAACATTTTTCCTCTATCACTTTCGTAATCAGGTCAAAAACAAACGGAGAATGAACTCCAAACCCTTTACGATACCGGATGCTTCGATACAACAACACGCTTTTCCTCCATGTATTAGCTTTCGGTATAATTTGCATCTTTTGAAATCTTTAATGCACAAAGGAAACAATTAATCATGAATTATCATAACCCTATCCACAGGAATCTTTATTCAAGGGAAAAAAATTCAATGGTTTGTCCGTATTATTCAGAAAACTTCCATACATTTGTGACAGCATTTTTATATAACCGCAAGAAAGATGAAAACATTAGTTCATACAGATCGAGAGTTTGTGGAGCAAGTGATCCGCAAATGCGATGTATGCTTTGTCGGAATGGCCGATACGGACGGAACACCTTATGTGCTCCCCATGAATTTCGGTTATGAAGAGGGTGTCATATACCTGCATTCCGCACAAACGGGACGTAGTATTTCCATTCTGGAACGGAACCCTAAAGCGTGTATCACCTTCAGTTGCGATCATCAACTTGTCTATCAGCATCCGGAAGTAGCTTGCAGTTATCGTTGGAAAGCCAAAAGTGTCATTTGCGAAGGTACGGTCTCTTTTGTAGAGGATCCGGCAGAAAAAGAGCAAGCGTTGCACATCCTGATGGGGCAATACTGCGATAAGACTTTCCAATACAGCAAGCCCGCCATCAACAATGTCAAGATCTGGAAAATGCCCGTCGAGATAATGGCCTGCAAAGAGTTTGGAGCCCCCCACAAAGCATGAAGAACAACGTCTTACATGATACGGTAGCCAGGCTCTCCGACGAGGATTCCTATAAACAATTGTTTCACGCTTATCGGGATGAAGAATCATTGCCATCGGGTGAAGCGTTGAAGGAGATTGTGGATCTGTGTCGCGCCATTCTTTTTCCGGGCTATTACGGACCGACACGGGTCAACCGTCAGACCATCAGTTACCACACAGGTGTATTGCTCTCGGCACTTCACACCCGGCTGACGCAAGAGATCTATTCCGGTCTCTGTTTTGCAGACATATCAGACAATGGATCTACCGACCAGGCACGTCACATCCAGGCACAGAACCTGTCGGAAGCATTTATCTCCTATCTGCCGGAAATACGCCGGCTGTTGGCGACAGATGCAGAGGCGACTTTCGACGGTGATCCGGCAGCACAGAATCTCAGTGAAGTCATTTTCTGTTATCCCGGCTTCCGAGCCATCAGCAATCATCGCATTGCCCATCAACTCTATGTATTGGGCGTACCGTATATTCCCCGGATGATTGCGGAAATGGCCCATTCCGAAACCGGTATCGACATCCATCCGGGAGCTACCATCGGTCATCATTTCTCCATAGACCATGGAACAGGCACCGTGATCGGAGAGACCAGCCACATCGGGAATCATGTCCGTATCTTTCAAGGTGTCAGTCTGGCAGGAGCCAAATTACCGCCCGACGAGAATGGCAATACCATCCGCGGGGTGGACCGCCATCCTATCCTGGAAGACTATGTGACGATCTACTCCAATGCCACCCTGATCGGTAAGATCCGGATCGGACGTGGCGCGACCATCTGTGGAAATGTCTGGTTGGCCAATGATGTGCCGGCAGGGAAAGTCATCACACAAAAATGCAATTTGATTAACAATAAATAATACGATTCATCAAAAAAACAACAATGGAAAAAACAGCAGACGCCCAATTGCCTATGGAAGGCAGCCAATCTTCATCCTTTGAGATGGTGGCGAAAACTCTTTACGGGTTGGAAGATGTACTGGCCGGAGAACTGACGGCATTAGGCGCGAAGGACATACAAATCGGTCGCCGCATGGTTTCTTTCACCGGAGACAAAGAATTGTTATACCGTGCCAACTTCTCTCTGCGCACAGCGCTTCGTATTCTTAAACCCATTTACCACTTCAAGGCAAAAGATGCAGACACCGTCTATAAAGAGGTCAAGAAGGTGGAATGGGAAAAATACATCACCCTGGAGAAAACGTTTGCCATCGACTCTGTCATCTATTCGGAAGATTTCAACCACTCCAAGTTCGTAGCTTACCGTACGAAAGATGCCATTGTCGATTATTTCATCGAAAAGTATCAGAAACGTCCTTCCGTACGGGTCAGCAATCCCGACCTATACATTAATATACATATCTCCCATAATGACTGTACGCTGTCCATCGACAGTTCAGGTGAATCGTTGCACAAACGGGGCTACCGCGTTGATCAGACAGAGGCTCCGCTGAATGAAGTACTGGCTGCCGGCATGATTCTCAAAACCGGCTGGAAAGGGGAATCCAATTTCGTAGATCCGATGTGTGGTTCCGGTACATTGCTGATTGAAGCGGCCATGATTGCCTTGAACATTGCACCGGGTGTACACCGCAAATCCTTTGCTTTCCAGAAATGGATCGATTATGACGAGGAGCTCTTCTCCCATATCTACAACGACGACAGCCAGGAACGTCCGTTCGAATTTAAATGTTACGGATCGGATATTTCCCAACAGGCCATTGAGATTGCCCAAGCAAACATCCGCAGTGCCGGTTTGGTGAAATACATGGATCTGAAGGTGATGCCATTCCAACAATACACCGAGGCGCCACAGCCGGGTATTCTGGTCATGAACCCGCCGTATGGCGAACGTATCTCGTCGCGTGACCTGCTGGGTCTGTATAACATGATCGGAGAACGCCTGAAACATGTCTTCACCGGTTATAATGCCTGGATTATCAGCTATAAGGACGAGTGCTTCGACAAAATCGGCCTGCGCCCCAGCGAACGGATGAAACTGATGAACGGCTCTTTGGAATGTGAATATCGCTGCTACGAGCTGTTCGACGGAAAGAACAAAGACTATAAGAAAGCGCTGAACGAAAGCGGAGAGGACAAACATGCCAAAGCGCCTCGTGCAGAGTTTCACAAGAAAGAGGAGCGGAAAGCCGATTTCCGGAAAAGCAAAGTAGATAAGCCGGAACGTCGTTTTGCCGCAGCCCATCGGGAAGAGGAGGATGAGCGTCCGTACAGCAATCGTCGTACATACAGCGAGGAGAAACGGCCGAACAAGATGAAATATCGGGATGGCGGCGACTCCAAACGCTCTTTCAAGAAACCTTATAAACGGAAAGGCTGGGACAATTATGAAGAAGATTAAACAATACTGGGTAGCGTGCCTTTGTGCCGTTGCCCTGCCGTTCACACTCATGGCACAAGAAAAAGAGTTTACATTACAAGACCTGATTCCGGGAGGAAAGAACTACAGTCGCTTCCAACCCAAAGGGATCAAGCAGTTACAATGGCTGGGAGACACGTATGTCTATGCCAAAGGCGACAGCCTGCTCCAAGGCCTTCCACCGAAATGCAAGGAACAGGTCGTGTTGACCCGGACCGAACTGAATGAGGCATTGACCACCGCAGGCCGGGAAACCGTCAGCGCATTGCCCAATTTCTCCATTCCCAACAAGCAGGAGCAGCAATTGGTATTCAATAGCAAAGGGCATCGGATCCACTATGATCTCACCTCGAAAAAGGTAGTGGCAGATTATACGTTACCGTCACAAGGCAGCAACTGGGATTTCTGTCCGGCTAACGGCTATTTGGCTTTCACAGAGGGACAGAACCTGCATATCCTGTCACCCGACAATCAAGTTACGGCCGTCACTCACGAGACGGAAGAGGGTATCGTGGTCGGTCAGGCAGTACATCAACGGGAGTTTGGTATCTATAAAGGAACCTTCTGGTCGCCCAACGGTTCGGCATTGGCCTTCTACCGGATGGACGAAAGCATGGTGACCACCTATCCGTTGGTCAACATCGATGCCCGTTGTGCAGAATATGTACCTCATAAATATCCGATGGCTGGCATGAAGAGTCACCATGTTACAGTGGGTGTCTATCATGTAGCCACAGGAAAGACCATCTATCTGAAGACCGGACTGCCCAAAGAGAAATACCTGACAAATATCAGCTGGAGCCCGGATGAGAAGAGTATCTACATTGCCGAACTGAACCGTGATCAGAATGATATGCACCTCGTACGTTATTCGGCTGAAACGGGCGAAAAGGAGCTGGAACTTTTCTCTGAACAGGATGAACACTACGTGGAACCGCAAAATCCGCTGCTTTTTGTGCCGGGAGCACCTGACCAATTCATCTGGCAGAGCGAACGGGACGGATACAACCATCTGTATCTCTACAACACCAAGGGAGAATTGGTCAGACAGCTGACGAAAGGCGCATGGGTCGTACAGCAGGTACTCGGCTTTGATGCACAAGGCAAGAATCTGTTCTATACCTCTACGCAGCCCTCCCTCTCCACAGGTGCCATAGCCGGCGATGCGTTGTATGTCGGCACATGGCGTGTGGATCTGAAACAGGGCAAATGTCAGGAGGTCACTTTCAACAAGGGCAAGAAAGGTGTACACCGTACCCAGCTGAGTGCCGGTGGCCGTTACCTGATCGACACCTATTCCGATCCGGAAACTCCTCGCCTCATCACCCTGTTGGACGGACAGAAGCCGAAAGAGTTACACACATTGCTGGAGGCCAAGAATCCTTACGAGGGCTACACGATGCCTGAAGTAGAGACCGGTACAGTCACAGCCGCAGACGGACAAACATCTCTGAACTATTTCCTGGTCAAACCGACCCATTTCGATCCGACAAAGAAATATCCTGCCATTGTCTATGTATATGGAGGGCCCCACGCCCAATTGGTGAACGGCGGCTGGATGCAGGGAGTCAGCGGCTGGGACATTTACATGGCACAACGGGGCTATGTCATCTTCACACTCGACAGCCGTGGTTCCGCCAATCGGGGTCATGCCTTTGAAAGTGTGATCCACCGCCATCTGGGAGTCAATGAAATGGCAGATCAGGTGAAGGGTGTAGAATATCTCAAATCTCTTCCCTTTGTGGATGGAGAACGGATCGGTGTACATGGCTGGAGCTACGGTGGTTTCATGACCACAAACCTGATCTGTAGCTATCCGGATCTCTTTAAAGTCGGTGTAGCCGGTGGTCCGGTAATCGACTGGAGCAACTACGAAATCATGTATGGCGAACGGTATATGGATCGCCCGCAGGATAACGAAGAGGGGTACAAGAATGCCAACTTGAAATTGAAGGCCAAGAATCTGAAAGGCCGTCTGTTGCTGATTCACGGCGACATCGACCCGGTGGTAGTCTGGCAACATAGTTTAGGCTTCTTGAAGGCCTGTGTAGAAGCAAACACCTATCCGGACTACATGGTCTATCCGCGTCATCAACACAATGTGATCGGGAAGGACCGGCCGCATCTGCATGAGACGATTACCCGTTATTTCGATGATCATTTAAAATAAACTAATAACGAAAAGACATGAATATCTTATTATTAGGATCAGGCGGTCGTGAACATGCCATTGCCTGGAAAATCGCTCAAAGTCCGAAAGTGGATCATCTGTTTATCGCTCCCGGAAATGCAGGAACGGCCATGACGGGAACGAACGTCAATATCAAAGCGGACGATTTTGCCGCCATCAAGGAGTTTGCTCTGGCCAACCAGATTCACATGGTGGTTGTCGGACCGGAAGATCCGTTAGTCAAGGGTGTCTATGATTTCTTCAAAAATGATCCGCAACTCGCCTCTATTCCGGTCATCGGTCCGAGCAAACAGGGGGCTCAGCTGGAGGGAAGCAAGGATTTTGCCAAGGCGTTCATGATGCGCCATCAGATCCCGACGGCACGCTACAAAAGCATCACAGCCGAGAATCTGGCAGAAGGATTGGCCTTTTTGGAGAGCCTGCAGGCACCTTACGTATTGAAAGCGGACGGACTGGCAGCCGGGAAGGGTGTATTGATTATCGATGATCTGGAAGAGGCTAAGAAAGAATTGTCCGATATGTTGCAAGGCATGTTCGGCGATGCCAGCAAGACGGTGGTTATCGAGGAATTCCTGGATGGCATCGAATGCTCGGTCTTTGTCATGACAGATGGAAAAGACTATAAAATATTGCCGGTCGCCAAAGATTACAAACGGATCGGCGAGGGCAATGTAGGCTTGAACACAGGAGGTATGGGAGCCGTTTCTCCGGTTCCGTTTGCCGACCAGACCTTCATGCAGAAGGTGGATGAACGCATCATCCGTCCGACCATCGAAGGACTGCGGGCAGAACAGTTGGATTACAAAGGTTTCATCTTCTTGGGCCTGATCAATGTAAAGGGAGAACCGATGGTCATCGAATACAACTGCCGCATGGGTGATCCGGAGACAGAGGTGGTCATGCTGCGTATCCAAAGTGACCTGGTAGAACTTTTGGAGGGAATTGCCGAAGAGAATCTGGGACAACGTACGTTAGTAGAAGATCCGCGTGCGGCCGTCACAGTCATGCTGGTCAGCGGCGGTTATCCGGAAGCCTATGAAAAGGGAAAAGTGATTTCAGGACTGGGTCAGCTCTCGGAAGAGAATATCCTGTTCCACGCCGGCACGAAGGCCGTAGAGGGTCAGATCGTGACAAACGGCGGACGTGTGATTGCCGTCAGTTCCTACGGAGCCACGAAAGAGGAGGCACTGCAACGTTCATTCCAAGGTGCAAAAAGCATTCATTTTGATAAGATGTATTTCAGAAGAGATATAGGATTCGACTTGTAATGTACACTTCACGCCGTTATACCATCACCACGCCGCTCACCTGCTTCTATCTGCTGGTGGGCTGCCTGGTCTGTTGGATAAAAGGGTATGTGGACTCGGTCGGCTATCCGGTCTATGGAGAGGTCATGGCACCTCCGTTATGGAACGACATCTGCCGTGTGCTGCCAGGGAAATTCTACACCTATCTGTTGGGAATCCTGCTGATGTCAGGCGGTGCCTTCCTGCTCCATCGGGCCAACTATACATTGATGTTGATTCGGGAGAAGACCTTTCTCCCCTTTTTGCTATACATTCTGTTCATCAGTTCCAATCCGGATTTCATGCCGCTCAAGTCCACGTCGGTCGGCGTGTTCTGTCTGGTGTTGTCTATCTATCAGCTATTCCTCTCCTATCACGATGATGAGGCGGTGGATCATATCTACAACGCCTCGCTGATCCTGGGAGTCGGCAGTCTGCTATGGACGCCTCTTCTGCTGTTCGTGCCGCTCTACTGGTGGGGCATGTATAACTTCCGTTCCATGAGTCCGCGTACATTCATGGCCTCCCTTTTGGGTGCCGGTACCGTTTACTGGTTTCTGATCGGTTGGTGCATCTGGAAAGGAGATTTTTCCGCATTTCTGGCTCCCTTCTCTTCATTGGTCAAAATCCATATGCTGAGTAACAACGATTCAGATCCGATGCAGAACATCGGGGCCATCTACCTGTTTGTCATTACATTGATGGCGGCGGCAAACATCATGCGGCATGAATATGAAGACAATTTGCGGACCCGGCAATTCCTCTATTTCCTCATCCTGCTGACGATCTGGACATTTGCCCTCTACGGATTCTATCACGATCCCTTCTCGGAAGAGTTATTGGAACTGGCTTGCATGCCTGTCTCCATCCTCTTGTCCCACTTCTTCACGGTCTGCAAAGGGAAAGCCATCCTGTATCTGTTTCATTTCACCATCTTGTTTTATCTGTTATTATCGTTTGTCCGTCTATGGAATTTCTGATTGCATACGGGTTCATCGGCGTATTCATCGCCTCCTTTTTGGCAGCTACCGTCTTGCCGTTCAGCAGTGAAGTGGTCTTGACCGGTGTCTTGTTGGCCGGTTCGGATTATTGGGCCTGCATGATTGCCGCCACGTTGGGCAATTTCCTCGGTGGCATGAGCTGTTACGGCTTGGGTATGTTGGGGAAAACCGAATGGATCGAGAAGTACCTCAAACTGGATGCAGCCAAACTGCAAAAGGTACAGGAATGGATCCGGGGGAAAGGTTCCTGGATGGGTTTCTTCGTCTTTCTGCCCGGCATCGGAGATTTCATTGCCGTCGCATTGGGCTTTCTCCGGGCCAATATATGGATAGTCTCCATCTCCATGTTTTTGGGAAAGGCGATCCGTTATTGGGTCTGGATGGAGTTTGTCTATAAGATACAAGATTTACTTTAAGCCAAAATCCGGGAGAAATCACTACATTTGCCCGCAAAATTTTGAGGAAGGTTTAATCTATAAATTCAATGAGGACAAATCAAATCATTTTCGTTCCATTACTGCTCTTGTGTTTGTTATCCGCCTGCTCCGTTCACCGGAATAGTGTGCAGACCGCCCACTCTTCCCGATCCGCCAAACGGGAATTCAGAGGGGCTTGGATCCAAACCGCTTTTCAAGGAGAATATAAAAGCATGTCGCCTGCACAGATGCGGAAGACCTTTATCAAGCGGCTCGACTTCCTGCAGTCGTGCGGCATCAATGCCATTGTGTTTCAGGTGCGGCCGGAAGCAGATGCATTCTATGCCTCCAAGCTGGAACCGTGGAGCCGCTTCCTGACCGGTACGCAAGGGGTTGCACCGGAGGGCAAGTTCGACCCGATGGCCTTCCTCATCGAAGAGTGTCACAAACGGAACATGGAATTTCATGCCTGGCTGAATCCCTATCGGGCCCGGATGGCGGGAGAAACCACGTTTGCTCCGGGACATATCTATCACAAACATCCGGAATGGTTCGTGACCTACAACAAACAGATCCTGTTCGATCCGGGATTGCCAGCCTGCCGTCAATTCATCTGCAAAGTGGTCAAGGATATTGTCAGCCGCTATGATGTGGATGCCATCCACATGGATGACTATTTCTACCCCTATCCCGTAGGTGGCATGTCCTTCCCGGATGACAACAGTTTCCGGAAACAGGGTTTGGCCAAAGGCTATACGGAGGCACAACGGGGTGACTGGCGCCGGGAGAACGTGAACCGATTGGTGCAAGAGATCAAGGAGACCATTGTCCGTACCAAACCGTGGGTCCGTTTCGGTATCAGTCCGTTCGGTATCTATCGCAATAAGAAGAGCACACCCGACGGATCGGGCAGCAATACCAACGGCTTGCAGAACTACGACGATCTGTATGCCGATGTACTCAAATGGGTGCGTGAAGGATGGATTGACTACAACATTCCCCAGATATATTGGGAAATCGGCCATTCAGCAGCCGACTACATCACATTGATCAAATGGTGGGACCAGCATGCCGAAGGAGGCCATCTCTACATCGGACAGGATGTGGCACGCACCATGAAGGCCAAACAGCTGACACGCAAAATGAAATATGAACGGGCCCTGCCGCATATCGAAGGGAACTGTTTCTGGCCGGCCAATGAGATATTGTGGAACAATGAAGGTGTAGCCGACAGTCTGCTCACGCACTATCACCGTTATCCGGCCCTGATTCCCGCTTATACCCACATGCACGACCGCGCTCCGCAGGAGGTGAAAAAGCTGAAAGCGGAATGGACACCGGAAGGGTATCTGTTACATTGGCAAGCAGAACAGGATGCCCTCAATCCGGAACTGGCCCAGTATTTCGTCATCTACCGTTTTGCAGCGGGTGAACCGGTCAATCTGGAAGATCCATCCAAGATCGTGGCAATCACACGCAAATGTGCCTATCCATTGCCTTATGAACGGGGAAAACAGAAATATCAGTATGTGGTCACAGCCGTCGATCGGTTCCACAATGAGAGTCTGAAAGGAAAAAGCAAAAAGGTCAAGCTCTGATGAGCCTGACCTTTTTAATTGTGATCGGGAATCGGTCGTTTACATCCGTTCCGGTACCTCGATACCCAGAAGGGCCATCGCTGACTTGACGATCTTCGCCACGTTGGCAGAGAGAGCCAAACGGAAGACCTTCAATTGGGCATCCTCCTCACGCAGGATAGAGAAGTCATGATAGAACTGGTTGTATTCCTTCACCAGATCATACGTATAGTTGGCGATCAATGCCGGACTATAGGCCGTACCGGCCTCACGCACGACAGAGGCAAAATCTGCCAACATCTGAATCAGGTTCTCCTCCTTCTCTGCCAGTGTATAGCCTGTCGGCAACGTGTCGGGCACACTAATGCCGGCTTCGGCAGCCTTGCGGAGCACGGAACGGATACGTGCATACGTATATTGAATGAAAGGACCGGTGTTGCCATTGAAGTCAATAGACTCCTTTGGATTGAAGGTCATATTCTTGCGCGGATCCACCTTCAGAATAAAATATTTCAATGAACCCAGACCGACGATACGGGCAATGTTGTCCGCCTCTTCCTGGCTCATCTCACTGGCCTTGCCCAACTCCTGAGAGATCTCGCGTGCCGTATTGATCATCTCCTCCATCAGATCGTCAGCATCCACCACAGTACCCTCACGGCTCTTCATCTTGCCCTCCGGCAGTTCCACCATACCGTATGAGAAGTGAACCAGTCCCTTTCCGAACTCGAAGCCCAGCTTGTCAAGCAGGATGGAAAGCACCTGGAAATGGTAGTTTTGCTCATTACCTACCACATAGATCATTTTATTGATCGGATAGTCATCGAAACGCAACTTGGCCGTTCCGATGTCCTGCGTCATATAGACAGAAGTGCCGTCCGCACGGAGCAACAGTTTCTCATCCAGCCCCTCACTTGTCAGATCGGCCCATACGGAACCATCTTCCCGGCGATAGAAAATCCCCTTCTCCAGACCTTCCAGCACCTTGCTCTTTCCCTCTAAGTAAGTCTGCGATTCATAATAGATCTTATCGAAGTTGACACCCATCATCTTGTATGTCTCGTCAAATCCGGCATAGACCCAGTTGTTCATCATTTCCCAAAGAGCCCGTACCTCTTGATCGCCGGCTTCCCATTTGCGGAGCATCTCACGCGCCTCAGCCATCAGCGGAGATTGAGCCTCAGCCTCCTCCTTGCTCAACCCCTGAGCCTCCAATGCAGCGGTCTCCTCTTTCAGCTTGTTACTGAAAAGCACATAGAAGTCTCCGATCAGATGATCGCCCTTCTTGCCTGCCTTTTCCGGAGTGATGCCGTTACCCCATTTCTGCCAAGCCAGCATAGACTTGCAGATATGGATACCGCGGTCATTCACGATATTGGTCTTCACCACCCGGTTTCCGTTGGCTTTCAAGATTTCAGACAAACTGAATCCCAACAGATTGTTACGCACGTGACCCAAGTGGAGCGGCTTGTTGGTGTTGGGAGATGAATATTCGATCATGATTAATGGCGACTGGTCAGTCACAGGCTGGATACCATAGTTTGCCTGGCTGTGGATGCTGTTCAGCAAGTCGATCCAACAGCTTGACGCAATGGTCAGATTCAGGAAACCTTTGATCACGTTATACGCAGCCACAGCCGGTTCGTTTTGCAAAAGATACTCGCCGATCTCCTGTCCGGTCACCTCCGGCGACTTCTTCGAAATGCGGAGGAAGGGGAAAACGACCAGTGTCAGATGCCCTTTGAACTCCCGTTTTGTCTTTTGCAGCTGCACCTGCTTCTCTGCGACATCGGCTCCATACAGAGCCTTGATACCGGCTATGACAGCACCGGTGATCTGTTGTTCAATAACCATAAGCGTATTGAATTATGAATTATGTGTTATGTATTTTGCCTGCAAAGATAGGGAGTAAATTGTCAATGGCAAAAGAAACGGCTCATTCCTCACGCCTCATTCCTAATTTCACAGAGATCACCTTCCCCGGCCTTACCGTCAAATCCACGGTTCCATCCGTATGGATCACCACCTCCTCATATCTCGGTTCCATCTCGATCTTGCCATCTACCGCCATCACACCCCAACAGCCCGGACAAGACTCGATGGCACAGTAACGCCCGACAGGAGATTTCACAGTGCGATAGAGCGGAGGCACCACAATGCGCCCCTTATCACGCAGTCCCCATTTGTTCCCTATATGGAACGGTTCCACCGAAACAAGTGTCGCGATCTGTCTCTCGCGCTCCTTCTCCGCCTCCTTTTTCACTTTCACCGCCTCCCTCTTCAGACGCTCTACCACCTGTTCCTCTATCTCACGCACGGCATGAAGCATCATCGCCTTGTCCGCCTCGTTTTCCACCTGTCCCAGATGTACCTTCACAGCCCTCCTCGACCTCGCACTCCTTTTCGCATGGTAATAGTTCCCTGCATCGTCCATCACCAACAGTGAGCAGTCACTGAACACCCGCATCCTCCAATAGACTCCGCTCTCGTCCCCATTCAACAGACACACAGCATAGCGGGCAGGTTTCCATATCATCATCTTTTTTACCTGCTCATCCGGTTCCCCGCTATAGGGCAGTAACAGATACAGTCCATGTTTCCCATGCCAGGCATCGGCAGGAATCGCCTGCACCTCATAGAGCTTCTTCGTCCTTGTACACAGATATCCACCGATATGGACAATCTCAAAGTCCCCGAAACGGACAAACTCCGGCATCTGGGCATACATTTCTCCATTCTTCATGTCAATGAAAAACTCCCTCCCGTTAAATACCCTCAGAAATCCATGTTCGGCAAACTTCAACTGTTGGAACGCTCCCACCACTAACCTGGTCTTTCCCTGTGTGGTCACCACTCCCACATTACCCGATTCAAACCGCACGCACCTCAATGTGCCCCGCGTGTCAAGCACTTGCTGAATACTCCTTTCCATAGTTTATTCGTTTAATTGATGTTCAATAGCTTCATGCAATGCAAAAACGCTTCAATATTGTCATATCCGTGTCTGTCCATTGTATACGATTAGTAACCCCTCAAGCCTAACTCTGAAGCCTCTCCAATGTCCGAAACCATGTCACCATTCCCAAAAAGTGTCACTAATGACATTTTTTTGGAATGATATGATTATACTATTTCCAGGACATCGGTCTGCGCAACGCACTGCTCAATTTCCGTCAGGTGG
>JBJECC010000039.1:0-16929 GCA_051870655.1 Parabacteroides sp.
AATAGGAACTATTTAACTGAATAGAACATTTATCAGGTTCAAATACACCAGTAGCTGATTTTGTATAATTATTATCTCCTGCTGTTTTGGGAATGGTGATTACATTTCTACCATTTATACTTGCTGTAAATTCAGTTTGAATATACTTTCCACAATGTATAAACAAAGTTGTTGTTAACGATACATTTATATTATTTGGTATATTAAATGCCATTGTCGAAGTTGCTGTACATTCACCTGTATCCAAAATATTACCAAGCTGTATCACACCATCTTGATACTTACAATTCCAAGAAGCAAACATCCAATCTGTTTCAATCATGTTAATAGGTTTATATGGTAATCCTGTTACATCGCACGGAAAAGAAACTGAAGAAACTAGTGATAGATCAAATGTCACACTCGCAGTTAACTGGTGTTGTTTCCAACTTAATTCAGAAATGGTAGCATTCGTACCATAATTAGCTTCAATTGCTTTTTCTCCACTTGCAGAATATGTTATTGTGGATAATAATTCCGGATACTTATCTAATATCTCCTTTGAAATCTTCAATGTTGAACCAATATTGAAGATGCTAGAACCATCTTTTTGATTTGCCTCAGAAGCCCCTGACTGTTTGTAAACCGAATAGCTTGTTTCGCCTGATACGGTAATTCCAAAGGTTGGCAAAGGTAATGAAGAAAAAGAACTATTCGTTAGTTGTATTATATCTCCTGCCTTCAACGTCACAGAAGTAGATAGCGTGCTACCTTGTGGAATATAGGGCCAACCCTCAGTTGGCGTCATGGTGAGGTTGTTGGGGGTAGAACCGGAATAGGTTCGAATAGCAGTTCCGTTATACATCACCTGCACATTCCATGTTTGAATTGCCTCTGCATTCGCTCCGTTCAGATTGCAGTTGAGCTTTACATCTGTCCCATTCAAATAGTCAGATGTGTCATACGTATGAGTCGCTTCTGCTGTTATCTGAATTTGGGAAAAAGCCGACAGATCTGGATTACACTGTACTGTATATGCTGTGTATGCAGCCACGCTACTAATAACAGTCCAAGTGGTGGTTGATTGCTGTCCAGCTTTGTTTGTACCCTGAAAGGTAAATGAAATCGTTTCCCCAGCCTTTGCATAGAACATCTGTATTCCATTTGACGTTTTATCTAAAGGCTTGTTATTGGCTGTTAGTGTCCAACCGTCATTATAATGTTTTTGTAAATCCTCCGTTACAACTGGTATAATGACGGCATTGGCCAGTTTAGGTGTTAATGAAATAGAATTGGATCCTGTCGTGATCGTTACGGACCCACTTCCATAAAAATAGGGTTTATCTTGAAGAGCTTGATTATCACCATGTGAAGCCTCAACCGTATAGGTACCCACTGGCAATACGATCGAACTACTCTGCTTTAATTCTCCGTATGAAGCTGTTCTGAAGGTTGAACCCTCACTGTCTTTAATTGTAATGGTAAATGCATCCACAGAGGGAATTGTCACTCCCAAGTCTGTCAAAGTAGTCTTTTCCCCTGTTTTCGTCAACGGAGCCGATTGGACTTCGGCAGAGACGGAACCTAACTGCAGGACCAAATAGCCTTCACCAGAACCTGCGACGGGACCTTGCAGCTCTTCTGCCACGCAAGCGGTTAGCAGATAGCAGAGGGTGAACAGGGCCATACTATAGATATATTTACTCATTTTACTTCTCCTTTCCTTTGACAAGTGATGCTTTTTGTTTCGATGGTGTAGGCTATCTGATAGATGCAACCCGCTTCCGGAATCTGGATACTCTTAGGCTCGGTGGTCTGTACCGTTTGCTGATAGGTAGCCGACAGGGTATAGGATAACGGATCACCCGCTTTGCAATAGGCGATCTCGCCCTTGGCAATCGAACGGGAGGAACCGTTTTGGGTGATGTTCAATTGATAGTCCGTGAAGGTGGAGGGCAGATCCTGGGAGAGCTGGATGCCCACATTGACCATGGGGATGGTGGCTTCCAACCGGTTGATCTCATTGGGTCGGATGGTGATGTCCCCTGTCCAGTAATAGACGGCTGCCACTAAAACCGATTCATCTGTCGGTTTCTGATTGTAGATTTCCAGTTGGTAGGTACCGGCAGTCAGGGGCAATGAAGCAGGGACTTTCCCCGGCTCGTAGCTGTGGAGCAGGGCTCCGTTCTGCTTGATCACTACGTATAGATCGGTATCGACTGCCTTGGTCTGTACGGATTGCACATGCAGATCCTCCAAGAGGAGCGTGCCGGTGCCGTCGATCGTCAGTTCCTCTTGTTGGCAGGCTGCCAGGATCAGCAGCATTCCGAAAATCACTATGTCTTTTAATCGTTTCATCCTTTTACTTATCGTAGATTAATGAAATGTCGTCAATGGTTAATACACTACCACTATAAATCGTGTGTTCACCATCAGGAATCGTTACATTCAAACTTCTAACAGCGGGAGAATCAGTTTTTGCAACAGAATAAAAACTGATTTTAATCTTTGTTGCTTTTACTGTTTCATCTGTGTATATGAATGGGATTTCTTGTATGGTAAATGAACTAATTGATTGTCCTTTAATAGATTCCAATGAGCCAAAGGCAATAATATCGTCTCCATGTAATAACTCTACATAAACTCCAAAGCGTTCATTATCATAACTATCGTACATGCAGTTGAAAATTAATTTGGTCGGACGTGAAGAAAAAATACGACCTTCCGTCATATTGCCATCGTAATCTGTCCCTCCGGCGTATAAAATGCCATGCTTTTTCCCTTCACTAGATATTTCTGAATTCCAGGCGTTGGTGGCTACAGAACGCGTTTGGGCGGCTTTTCCTCCCTTACCGTCGCTTACATAACATGTTGTAGGAAAACATTTATAGTCAATATAGGCAGCTGTAATTTCTTGTAACATAGAATAATTATTGTTGGTGTCCCACCAATGCTCTACTTGATCATTCCAAGGATAATAAATTGGTTGTTGGTGTACTTTACCTAATGTAACTTGTACATCACGTTTTGCATCTGTCCACTCATCCATATTGGCATTGGGTACTTGAGCCTCTTCTTCCAAGATACCGGAGACAATATTTGAAGCAATCTCTTTATAGACGGCTCTCACTTGGAAATTACGTTGAGCCGGCTGTTCGTTGAACACCTGCATGTTCGTATTGGTACAGTCGATCCATTCCTCATTTCCTTCCAAACGATACTGATATTTCAGATTGGCCCGGATTGTTTGTTCGTTTCCTCCGGATAGCTGACACTCAGAAATGGTGAACTGCTTCGTCCATATCGTATAGTCCGGCAAAGTGATTGTTAATACGGGACGATTGACCGTAATCGTATAAACCTGCGGTTCTGTACATGCCTCCCGTCCATTGGCTAGGACACTGGTCAGTTTGATGGTATAATTCACCGGACCTGCTGCGGAGGATTTCAGTTTCGGCAAGAGGTTGGTGAAGGTGAGGTAGGCAGCTCCCTGTGCACCGATTTGCGGCAAGAAGAAACCGGCGTTGACCAATTGCTGCTTCTGCTGTTCGGTCAGTTGGGAGAGTCTGTATGAACCATTCAAAGACTGGCCGTTCTCATCGAGATAGTCTCCAAAGTCCAACTCAAATGCCATATCCTGCAGAGCAGAGGCGAGTGTGAACTCCAGTTGGGCAGCCGGTGTCTCGGTCTCATAGAACGAGAGGAGGTTGTTTTCGAACCCTACTGCCTTGATTTCCGCTGCCGGTAGCCACTCCAACGGAATCGTTTCCTGGATGGTGGTCTGGGTGATCACTGCCTTTTGGATCTTGAGCCCGGTTTGTGTGTCTGGCGACAGCGTCAATTTACAGTGCTCTTTGGCCGTCAGTGTAGTGGGCAGTGCTGTGGATGTGAGCGGTATGGCCACTGCGGTCTGGTCGCTGATGCGTGTGCCTACGAACTGCAACGAGTAGGCCGTACCCGGCTGCAGATAGGCACTCTTTCCATCGGAAGGGGTCATCTTGACGGTGGAGGTTCCCACCTGGACCTGTACGCCATAGTTGCTGTAGATGGCATCGAATTTGCTTCGGTTGGTCCAGTCGATGGAGATCAGCGCATTGGCTAACCGGCAGGTGACTTCGGTCGATTGGGTTCCCCCGGCGGTTACCTGGATCTGCGCACTCTCTCCCGTATAATAGGGAGCATCCAACGCCAAGGGTTGGTTCGTGCCGAAGGTGGCTGAGACCGTATAGGTGCCTGCTGCCACTCGGATCGATCCGTCGGTAAAGGCATCGTCATAGACTGCAAAGCCCGATGCATTGCGGATGGTCAGGTGGAAGAGTCCCTCAATCTCCGATTCCAGTTGGGCCGGTGTCGCCTTGGTCTCTTCACCGGTGGTTTCCTCCACCAAAGAGACCGTGATGTAGCCTTGACCCACGTCTGTCAATCCCTCCTGCTGGCAGCTGACGAACAGCCAGGCCCACAGCAGAGACATGCCATATTTGAAACCTATCTTATTCATAAATCAATTCACATTCATCCAACCATAATTTACTGCCGGTTCCGCCCGTGAAGAAGTCGCCATACTTGCTGGAGCAGGCCACGATCACGATGTATTTCGGGGTCCGGTTCATGTACCGGTATTGCAGTTCGATGTCTGCCTGTGTCCAGTTGCTGACGGTCTCCCCCTTGATCAGTTCGCCGTAGGCAATCACATGCGGGTCACCCGGATCAAAGAGTTGACGCTCCGAGGGGCGCGTACGGATCTCCAAGGGCTGGTCCCAGTCGGTCAAGGCAATGAATACCTGGCACGAGTCCGGGCGGCCTTTCAGGTAGTTCACACTGTCGTCGCCCACCTTGTCGATGGTCTTGCACTCATATTTATAATGAACGCGGAGCTTGGAGGGAAACGAGGTGAAGGGGCGACCGAAGTCGAGCACCCCGTTGGTGCCATCCGTCCGCTTGTAGGTGCCGGTGAAGATGTTGCCTGCCGCAAATTTGATCACGATGAACTTGGACTCCAAACAGGCCGCCTTACCACTGCCGTTGCAGGTCTCCGAGGTTGGCGTGGAGTTGCTGTCGCCTACCGAAGTGGCTCCCTTGTTGCCGGTATCCCAGAAGGAGGTACCACCGGAGGCCCAAGGCTGCCACAGCTTGGCATTGTCCGAGGCCGTGGACCATTCATCCAAGCTGCCATTGGGCAGGGCAATGGCCTCAGCCGTCTGGAAACTCTTTTCATCGCCTGTCTGTCCATCCACCGAAATGCGGTATTGATAGGTCGTGGCAGGGGTCAGTCCGGTCAAGGTGGCGGTGTAGTTCGTGCCCGATACCTGCACGGCCGATCCTGCTACCTGTTTCCAGTTCGATTCGTTCGGTTTCTTGTATTCGATGACGGGAGTCTTTCCGCTCTGGACGGTACCGGTGATGGTGGCCCGTTTGACCATGGCAAAGGCATCGGACGAACCCGCCGTATTGCTGGTATTATAGACAAAGACAGTCCATTTGGTCATCACATCCTCCCAGCCCTGCTTGACGTAGAACTGCTGCGGCTGTGAATAGTCGGTGATCGTAGTCGGGTCAGGTTCTACCCGTCCGTAGGCACCACCCAAGTCCATCTGGTTCACCTGCAGGTTAGAGAGAGACTGCTCCTGGGCCACATAGATCACCACGTTGTGGTTTACCTCATCGATTACCGCACTGCCCACCTGGTTGGCGACATCAATGGTCCGGTTGATAAATTGGGTCACGTTGATCTTCCAGGCGTAATCCTGATAGGTGCGGAGGGTGAAATGGACGGTCTTGTTGAAGTTCATGCGTGTCACAGCCGTGGAAGTGACCTCCTCCAACGAGGCAAAGCCGGTACGCGGGAAGTGCGCATAATCGACACAGGCTGCCGAATCGGGCCAGATTTCCGCCCCTTCCGTCACCACCAGTTTCGTAATCTTCAATCGTTTCAGATCGACCGAGTCATTGACCGTGACCGTCACCATGCGGTCAGTCTTGCTGATGACCGCATCCGCACTCTGTCCCCCCGGAGCGGCACATTGCCCTTCGACGGCAAATTCCAGGATCTCACCGTTCCGGATGGGATAGGGGATGTCGTCTTCAATCAGACAGGCTGAGAAGAGGGTGGCAAACGCCAGGTAATATGTGAACTGTCTCCAACGCATCGCTGTTTACAAATAGAAGGTCATACCGATATTGATCGAGAAGAGGTTGATCTTGAAGTTGCCTGACGACACCCGCCGGCGTCCCTGTTCGATCTGGTTCGTCTCCTGGTCGATCCACTTGAAATCAAAACCCATCACACCGACAGAGACCTCCACCGCCGACCAGTTGGTGATGAAGGCGGTTAAACCAGGGGCAAAACCGATCATCATGTTTTGTACCGTCTGGTAGGAGCCATCGTACTCCGTGCCTGAGCCGGTGGAGTTCTTGCCGGTACCATAGCCATAGGTCAAGCGTGCCTCGTTGAAGAGACCGAAGATCTTGCTCTGGCCGATCGGCATATAGGTACGGAGGAAACAGGAGGCTTCGTATTTTTGCTCCAGGTAGTAGATGTCTTTCAAGCTGATGTTGAAATCCTCGCCCAGATTCAGCTCGAAGTTCCCCATATCCAAGTAGTTGCGGGCATAGGCAAAGCGGGCACCGAACGAGATGTTGTTGCGGAAGAAGTAACCGAAGTAGGGGCTGACGGTAAAGTCATACCCTTTCCCCTCCACGTTCTTCAACACCAGGAAGTTGAGATTGGTCTCGTCATGTTCGGAGTAGGAGACGGTGCCACCTGCCATCCAGGTACCTTTCGGGATGAAGACTGTCTTCTGGATCTCCCGGTCGATCCGTTGTATGGAGCGTTGGGCAAAGAGCGAACTGACGCTTAGTACCCAGGCTGCCAAGAATATATAATAAAATCGTTTGTTCATACAGCTTTATTTTACTTGCGGATTGTCGCCATAGACCCATTCCAGATCATCCAAGTAGAGCACACTGCTCGTACTGCCCGTAAAGTTATCTCCATACTTGCTGGAGGAGATGACAATGATGACATGGGTGGGTTTCAGGGTCAAATTCTTATATACCAAATCAATCGTAAATGCTTTCCAATCAGATGAAGAGACACATTCTGCATCCGGCATGGCTCCGTAAGCCACCACAAACTTGTCTGCATCGTTTTGCAACAGGGCCGGGAAATCCTTGGCCGTTTCCGCCAATCGCGTGTTGTCCAACTGGTAGGTGCCGGTTGTCAGTACCACGTAGGCAGACCAGAGGTCGGTGGTCTCATTCTTGACAATGCCGCTCGGTACGCCGCTTCCCACATAATCCATCTTGCCTGTCGCATAGCGATACCAGCCTCTCAATTGCGTCGGGCGGCCTGTAAAGGCACGGCCAAAGTCTATTTTCGCCCCACTTGTCCCGACCAACTCCTTGAACTGGCCCGCATAGAGACTGGCCGCAGCAAATTTGCCGATACCGAAGGCACTGGCATAGACCGATTTCAGCTCTGCTGACTGGCCTCCTGCCGTATGCACGATGGAGGAGTTTCCCATGGTCGGGTTGATATTCACCATGGCTCCGGCTCCTGTGGTAGAACCCGGATTGCTGGTGTCCCAGAAATAGTGGCCGGCCTGATAGTCGGCTTGGGAGATGGCATACCAGGTCTTGTCATTCTTATACCAATCGTCTAATTTGCCATTGGGCAGCAAGGGCTGTCCCTCCGTGTCGAACGACATCGATTCGCTGGTGAGCGTCTCGTCGCCCGATACATATTTCATGTGATAGACATAGCGGGTGTTGGGGGTCAGATCCGTCACTTTGGCCTGGAAGGTGAGATTGTCGGTAGAGGTCGCCTCTTTCGTGATCCATTGTGATTCATCGTCGCCCTCTTTCTTGTATTCGAATTGCATCTGGGCTGCGTCCATGGTGCCGGAGAGGGAGGTGACTTCTCCCTCCAAGAGGGCAAAGGTGCTCCAGGCTGCGGGCATCTTCACGCCCAACGAGGTGGCTACCTGTGTCGCTACATTAAATGTATATTGATAGATCTTCTCGCTGCTGTTGCCATCCACCTCGACACGGATGTTGGCATTTCCCTGATCCGCCGTCTTGTAGTTCAGCAGGTAATGATCCCGGGCCTGTACCTCTGTCAGCTCTTTGGTAAAGGTGCGTGTCTGGTTGGACTGGTTGACCACCTCCAGTTCTGCCTTGAAGTTGCCTACCGGCAGGTAGATGGAAGCTGTCGAGTTCGTACCCATCGTCACCTGCTGTTGGGCGATACCTGTGATGCTGGAGATGATCTTGACTTTGGCCGACCGGAATGCTCGTTTGAACGCCTCTGTAAAGGAGACCGACACTTTGACATTGGCCAAGGTACAGACTACCTCGGCATTGACCACCTTGCCGGCCTGTACCGTGATCTGTTTCGTGCCCCGATAGTAGGGAATGTCAAATCCCGAAGCCTGTCCATCGAAACCGTTGGAGGAGGCTGTGATGGTATAGTTACCCGCCTTCAGGGTCCGTTGGGTCCCTTTCCAGTTGGCCTCGTAGTTGTCCGTGCTCTCCACGACAACCCCTGCCTCGTTCCGGATCTCGACAAAGAGTTGTGTCGGCCGGTAATTCTCCGGTACCGATGACTTGGTCTCTGTCAGATTGACCGATGTGGCTTCAATCCGCAGATACCCCATCCGGTTACCTCCATCCAACGACTCCTCCGTCTGGCAGGCCATCAGGCAGAGCCCGCACAACAGCAGCCACACGATCCCTATGTTCGCTTTGTGTCTCATTCCGTAATGGTGGCTGTCAATGTTTTCGTTACCTGCTGGTCGTTGTTGTCCGTCAATGTCAGCTGGAACTTATGCGTACCGGTAAACAGATCCAGGAAGGTGAAGAAGGCAGCGATGGGGAATGTATAGGTGGTAGCTCCTGCCACCGGAGTTTTCTTGGGGGTACCGTCTGCCTCTTTCAACCCGATTGAATTGAACAGATTCTGCATGGCCTGGTTGCCGATCAGTTCGGCTCCGGTCAACAGGGCTGCAGGCGTGTCAAAGGCCGCATCCTGCAGGGTGGTGGTAAAGGACGCATTGTTGGTCTCGATCTTCACCTTGGCACTTTTCAGTCCCGCCGGTGTGTTCAATACTGCATCCGCATTAGAGGGTTTTTCCGGATTACCTGAGATGGAATAGGTGAAGTCTGCCGGTAGAAGGATGGTGGGTGCAGCTACGTCCGGAGTGGAAGGCGTCGAAGGGCTTTCAGGCTGACTGGGGGGGTAGTTGGTTGTTCAGTCTCCTTGTCGCTTACCGGAATCTGGATCTGTTCCTTGTATTCCGAGAAGGTAATGAACAGACTGATGTTGATGCCGTTCACATGACTGGTCGTAGGGGTGGAGGGCGCTGCCGGTTTGAAGTCCAGTACCAGGACATCCCCGCCGGTAAAATCGTCACTGTTGATGTCTCCATACCCCTCCGTCACCATGGATTTGGTAAACGTACGCGAGTCACGCACCACATTGCCGTCATACGTTGTCGCATTGATATTGACCCTCACTTGGGAAACGCCTTCGCCAAAGACCCAATAGACATCCTCCATGACATCATCCTGTGTAAAGCCGAGAGCCGAGTCAGAGCCGTCATCCATCGTGACCGTCCATTTCTGGAAAGTGCTCTTGAACTCGTCGCTATATTGGATCTGGATGCGGCTGTTCTTCATCGTGCACCGTACCGTGGCATTGGAGGTGATGCCCTTGGTGATGTCCAATTCCGTGTCACCGGCATAGTAGGGCGTACTCATCCGTTTCTTGAGTTCTCCGGGCGTATTGGAGGTGACGGTATATTTGCCCACCGCCAGTTGGATGCTGGAGGGCATCTCTTTCACTTTGCTGTACCGTTGGCTGAAGAGGGAACCGTCGGTCTGTTCCTCTCCTTGGATCAACACTTCAAAATCGTCTGTATTGACAGCCTCCCCTTTGGTCACATCGGCCTTGGTGGTCATGGAGACCGGCGCATTGGCCAGTACGCTCAATTCCAGTACACCCAGTTCGGCTGTTTCGGTTTTTTTGCCAAATAGATCATCCTGCAACTGACAGGAGGAGAATCCCAGCAGGATCAGCAGGAGGAAGATACCTTGTCTGTATCGTTGTCGTATCATAAGTCGTCTCTTTAATTCTGTGTTGTTTGTGTCCATTCTGTCGGGACAATGATGTCGATGGGTTTGTCGTTCGTCCCGGTGTCCACCTTGATGGAGATCCCCAATTGACCGTTGTTGGAGGTATAGGCGGGTGCAATCTGCAATGCCCATGCCTCATTGGGCTTCAACAGATGGGTACGGGTGATCGGAACGGTTGTGCTGCTGACCACATAGTCCGATTTCGGGGTCAATGTGATGGCAGCCGTCACGGTTTCGCCCCCTTTGGCCAACCGGATGTACCAGGGATCCGTATCACTCTTGGTCCAGATGACGGTATTGTCGGGAATGGAGGGGGTTGTAAAGACCACGTAATAGTCTGTGAAGTAATTGGTCATGGAGGCATCGAACTGGACTTTGAGTTTGCCGGCCGTCGGATAACAGTTGCAGGGGACGGTCATGTCCTGTCCTTCCAGATTGAAGATCGTACCGCCCTCTACCCGGAATCCCGTCCGTGAATAGGTCATATCCGTGCCGTAAAAGGCTTTCAAGGTATAGGTGCCGTTGGGGAGCTCGATGGAGGAGGGACGATCGCTATAGGCGAAACTCTTCTTGATCGTTTCGTTCTGCCAGATCTCTACTGTATAGTTGCTGATATTGGTGTAAGCGTGCTCATCCACCGCTTTTGTCTCCGTTGTAAACGCTGCATCGGCATTCAGATCAATGGTGACGGAGGCCTTCCCTGCCTTGGCCAGCATATCCTCCTCCATGACACAGGAGGTGAGCCATCCGGCAGATAACATCAATCCCATCAATCCTTTCCACAAATATCTCATGTTGTCAACTCTTCTTATTAGCAATTACGTTATTCTGTTTTTCAGCCTGCAAAAATAGGAATTTCTTTCCAAATAGGAAATAGTCTGATGTGACCATTCTCTGTTCTATTATTAAACGTAGAACTGTACTGATCGCGGGTTGAAAAAGGACAATTGTAACAGAAATGTCATATCTGTTTCATGTTTCTGAAACGGAGAGCGGCGACCTTTGCGGAAATAAAATCTATCTTTGCAGACAATTAAATGAAAGCGTATGGCAACAACACGTATATTAGTCGTCGATGACGAAGAGGATCTGTGCGAGATTCTGAAGTTTAATCTGGAGACAGAGGGGTATGAGGTGGATACCGCCAACAGTGCCGAGGAGGCAATGAAGTTGGACTTGACCCGTTACAGCCTCTTGCTGTTGGATGTGATGATGGGAGAGATGTCGGGCTTCAAAATGGCGAGCCTGTTGAAGAAGGATCCCAAGACAGCTGAGATCCCGATCATTTTCCTGACAGCCAAAGATACCGAAAACGATATGCTGACCGGTTTCAATTTAGGTGCGGATGACTACATCTCCAAACCCTTTTCCATCAAGCAGGTGCTGGCACGTGTCAAGGCGGTGGTCCGGCGGACACAGGACAAGCGGCCGGTTTCCGCTTCCGAGTTGCACTACCAGTCGCTCCGTCTGGACTTGAAGAGTGTCAAGGCCTTTGTGGAGGAGGAGGAGATCCTGCTGACGAAAAAGGAGTTCGAGATCCTGCGGCTTTTGCTGGAGAACCGGGGCAAGGTCTTTTCGCGCGAGGAGATCCTGGCGCACGTCTGGAAAGATGAGGTGTATGTGCTGGACCGGACCATCGATGTCAACATCACCCGGCTGCGGAAAAAGATCGGGGTGTTCGGAAAGAACATTGTGACCCGTTTGGGATTCGGCTATTGTTTTGAGGAGTGAGACGGATGGAGACACAGCAGACGACAATGGAAGAAATCTATCACCGTATTCCCTTCAGCCAACGGCTCTTCTGGTCCATCTTTTTGATGTTCCTGGGGTTTACCGGCTGTTTCCTGATCTTCCAGTATCAGCGGGAACGGGAGTTTGCCCAGGAAAAGCTGAATACGGTGCTGATCAACTACAACTACCAGCTCTACCGGCAGTGTCAGGAGAGGGGCGACGTGGTGCAGACGGTCCGTTCCTTTATCCGTGACATTCCCCACAAGGAGCTGCGCGTGACGATTATAGCCCCGGACGGACAGGTGCTGTTCGACAACAGCGGGGCCGGACCGTTAGAGAATCATAACGACCGGAGTGAGGTGGCCAAGGCACGCCTGTACAAGGAGGGGTTTGTGATCCGCTCCTCCACTTCGACCGGCAAGCGCTATTTCTATTCCGCCAGTCTGATCGACAATTACATCTTCCGCTCTGCCTTGCCCTACGATGCGACGGTGCGCAACATTCTGGCCATCAATAAGGATTTCCTCTATTTCATGGGGCTGATGATCCTGATCTGTTTCTTTGTCCTCTCTAAATTCACCTTCAGCATCGGACGCACCATTTCCGAGTTGCGTGATTTTGCCTCCCATGCCAAGAACGGACGTATCCAGGGGGAGGACTACCGGTTCCCGAACGATGAGCTGGGTGACATCTCGAAGAACATCGTGTCGCTCTATCATCGCTTGCAGCAGGCCAAGAATGAGCTGTCGATGGAACGGGAGAAGCTGATCAAGCATTTCCAATATGCCAACGAGGGGTTTGCCATGTTTTCCAGCGACGGACGCGAGGTGCTCTCCAATACACTCTTCATCCAGTATGCCAATCTGATAGCTGACGTGCCTATCCACGAAAGTGAGGAGGCCATCGACATTCCCGAACTGGAACCGGTCCATTTCTTCCTCTTGAAGAACATTCCCGCTCCGAACCGGAAACGGAAGGTGATGCGTGAGGGGGTCACCATCGACAAGAACGGCAAGATCTTCCAGGTGGAATGTATCCTGTTTCAGGACAACAGCTATGAGATCTCCGTCAATGACATCTCCCGCCAGGAGGAGGAGAGCCGCATGAAACGGCAATTGACGCAAAACATCTCCCATGAGCTGAAAACACCCGTCAGCAGCATTCAGGGCTATTTGGAGACGATCCTCTCCACTCCCGATCTGGCGGCTGACAAACGGCAGTTCTTCCTGGAACGGTGTTATTCGCAGAGTACACGGCTGACCGGTCTGCTGCGTGACATCTCGGTGCTGAACCGTCTGGATGAGGCGGCCGGTCTGATGGAACTGTCGGAGGTGGACATTCCGAAGTTAGTGTCCGAGATCGAGAAGGAGTGTTCGAAGGAGATGGAGGAGAAACGGATCACCTCAGAGGTGGTCTTGCCCGGCCATCCGGTGGTGCACGGCAACTATTCGTTGCTCTATTCCGTCTTCCGGAACCTGTATGACAATGCGATCGCCTATGCCGGCGAACAGGTGGAGATCAAGCTGATCTGCTACAAGGAGGATCCGAAATATTACTATTTCAGCTTTGCGGACAATGGGGTCGGCATTCCGGAGGAGCACATCAACCGGATCTTCGAGCGGTTCTACCGCGTAGATAAGGGACGCAGCCGGAAGATGGGCGGTACAGGATTGGGACTCTCCATCGTGAAGAATGCCATTCTGTTCCACAAAGGACAGATTTCCGCCAAGAGCAGTCCGGGCAAGGGGGTCACCTTCTTTTTTACTTTGAAGAAAAAGATATAAAAGGAAATCGTATATTTGTCCCCGAATTAAGAAGGATTGCATGAAAATCAATTTCAAGAACATTACGATTGAGGACAAGGAAGCCATCACTGCGTTGACGTGGCCCAGTGATTATCAGAATTGCGACTATTCCTTTGCCAATATGTGCAGCTGGCGTTTTTTGTATGACAGTGAATTCGCGATTGAGGAGGGGTTCTTGCTGATCCGTTTCCGGATCGAAGAGAAGAGCCGTCCGGCCTATATGATGCCGGTGGGAGAGGGTGACTTGAAACGGGCCATCGAGCGGTTGGAAGCCGACTCGCTTGCTTTGGGCCATCCGCTCTGTATGCTGGGTGTCACACCCGATGCCGAGTTGCTGTTGGAACAGACCTTCCCCGGTGATTTCTATTACATCCCGGAACGGGATTATTATGACTACATTTACTTGCGGGAGGATCTGGCACAGCTCAAGGGACGTAAGTTCCAGGCGAAACGGAACCATATCAACAATTTCAAAAAGCGGTACACGTACGAATACAGGCCCATTACGCCCGATCTGGTGGAACGGTGTCTGGAGCTGGAGGCCAAATGGTATCGGGCCAATGTCTCCCACGAGGATGAAACGGAGCTGAGCAATGAGCGCCGTTCCATGCAGTATGCGTTGTGTCACTATGCGGAGTTGGGTCTGCGTGGCGGAGTCCTTTTCGTGGGTGACGAGCTGGTGGCCTTTACGTTCGGTGCCCCGATCAACAACCGGACCTTCGGGGTCCATGTGGAGAAGGCGGACACATCATTCGAAGGGGCTTTCACGATGATCAACCAGGAGTTTGCCGCCCAGCTGCCGGAACAATACATATATGTGAACCGGGAGGAGGATTTGGGAATCGAGGGATTGCGCAAATCCAAGCTCTCCTACAATCCGACCTTGCTGCTGAAGAAATCGGCAGCCATCAAGAAGCCCCAGTCATGAGGATGTCCCGGATCGAATCGCTGAAAGCCTTGTGGCGGGAATGCTTTGAGGATGACGAGGCGTTTATCCGTTTCTTCTTCGAGCGGATCTATCGGGAATCGGATGTCCTGACCGATGAAGAGGGGGGAAAGCTGTATGCCGCCCTCTATCTGTTGCCCCGCATGCTGACCTGGAACGGCCGGTTGTTGCCGGTCGCCTATCTTTATGGGGTCGGGACAGCCCGTGAGGCACGGGGGCAGGGACGCATGAGCCACCTGATCCGACGCGCTTTGGAGGAGGTCCGTGCCCGTGGAATGGCTGCAGTCGTCACGGTGCCTGCCAATGCCGGTCTCTATGACTTCTACGGGCACTTCGGATTTGTCACCACCTTCTATCGGACCCTCCGGACCGTGGAGCTGGAGGAGTGGTCGCCTGCTGCTGACTGGACTTGTGGGCAGGAGACGGGGGAGAGCTGTGCCTCGCTCTATTCCTATTTCCGGCAACAGATGCTGCAACGGGAGGGGTGCATCCAGCATGATGAGGAGACCTTCCAGGTGATTTGTGCAGATTTGTGGCAGAGTGGAGGGGCGTTGTGGTCGGCCCGGGACCGGGAGGGAAAGCTGTCCGGTCTGCTCTTCCTCTATCCCGATGAGTCGGGGTGGTTAGTCAAGGAGTTGGTGGCCGATCAAGAGGCTGTCAGCCGGCAGTTGCTCCAGACCCTGCTGCGGCACTACGGAGCCTCCCGTCTGACGTGGGCCGCTCCGGCTGAGGGGACACAAGAAAGCCTCCCTTACGGCATGGCCTGCTGGTTGGATTCCACACAGGCTGCATCCGGTAAGAGAGGCTATATGAGTCTGATGCTGGATTAGTCCGCTATCCGACAATGTAACGGGCATACCGGCCGCTGATCTTCCGGAGTCCGATGACAATGATCCAGGAGAGACCGAACGAGACCACGGCACCCGCCGGAATCTGCAGACTGACCGGAATATCCAGGGCACGCATCCAGACGATGCTCGGACCGGTCAGGATATAATGCACCATATAGACCCCGAAGCCGCAGATCGTCAGATTGGACAAAGCGGCCTGGATCTTTTCCGAACGCACCTTCACTAACTTGGTCAGCATGAAAAGCGGAACGGTCATCAGGATCACATTCAGGGAGTTGTAGGTGAAGAACAGCTCAAACTGCTCTTCGGTATGTCCCGGCAAGGATGACATGTGCCGGAAACCGAAGTAGGTCACCAAATAACCGATGACAAACATCGGAACGCCCCATCCCAACGTCTTGCCCCATGACCAGTCGCTGTGACGCAGGTAATGGCCCAGCAACAGATAGCCGTTGAAACCGGCAAAGTAGTAGAGCATCGGGAAATGGTTCCAGGAGCAACCGCCCCAGATATAGGGAGCGACAAACTCACCGTAGTAGGGCAACAGCGAGGTGATCATCCAGGCCACGAGGAACCAGCGCTGTGCACGACGGCTCGCCTTCTCCACCCAGGCAGAGAAGATCGGCAGATAGAGATAGAGACCGATCAGCAGGTAGATGTACCACATGTGCACGTCTGTGTTCATGAAGTTGAAGGGAATCTGTGAAATGAACACCAAACAGTTCCCCAACGACTGCTCCAACACCTCCGGACTGGCATAGGGGAAGAAGTCGAGAATGGTGTCCGAAGGCAAGCCGATGACACCGGTAAACCAGGGGAAAAGACAGTAGAGCACCGACCAGATCAGGAAGGGCCAGAACACCCGGCTGATGCGTTTCTTGTAGAAAACGGAGGTCTCCTCCTTGACCGGCAGGAGCAAGGCTCCGGTGATCATGACAAACAGAGGCACACAGGGGCGCAGGAGGGCTCCATAGATGGCTCCCCAAAAGGGTATTTCGGCAGGCGGTTCACCCGGATAGAAATTAAACGGATCAGCACAGTGGCAACAAACCACCGTGAACATCGCCACCAAGCGGGTGACATCTAACCAAACAACGCGATTGTTCTTCTGCATATACATTATTATATATTAGTGTTGAGTAATGATATCTATTTCGGCATAACCTGCCTCCTGGGTGCCGTCTGTGTTGCTGAGGGCACGTAACTTGACGTAGCGGGCTGCTACCGCCTCAAACGTGCGGGTCTGCCAGAGCGGGTTGTTCTTGATGTTGGAAAATTCGCCCTCGCTGACCTTCTTCCAGTTCGTTCCATCGGTGGAGACGAAGAACTCATAGTTGAACAGGATGCCGGCAGACCAACGGTTCTGATCAGGCAGGTAGCGGAAACCGGTCAACGTCTGTTCAGCCGCCAAGTCGATCACCAGGTCGATGGGCATCCGTGCGGCCGTCTGTTTCCACTGGGTAGCCGGATTGCCATCGAAGAGTGC
>JBJECC010000040.1:0-3178 GCA_051870655.1 Parabacteroides sp.
TCCCAACGACTGCGAGATGGCCGAAACAGATGGCGGGTTATAAAGCCCCTCGTTTGTCTTCTGCTCGGCCGTTTCATAAAGCAATCGTGCCGTTTCGTTATAGGCCACAGCAGGAAAATATTTCTGCACCCAGAAATAGTATTTCTCGAAAGCTCCCATTGGCGTTCCTCCCAGTTTTGCCAATGCTGAAAAGATCGCCTTCATGGTCGAACGGAGCTCTGCAGGAAACGCCAGTTCCATCAGATTGTAGAACGTGTTCACCTCTCCGTTCCAATACATCTTTCCTGAACTGTTCAGATCATGCTCCTCGACATAATAGGGCTTGTCCTTCCGTCCTGAGTTGTCCGTTGTAAATATGGTATCCATATCGTCTTGCGCAAAACAGATCTTGTGAGATACGGGATCCAGATACTGGTAGGTATTCTTGGCCCGGTTATCGGACGCTCCCATCAGTTTCATCATCATCATCGTGTAGCGTGCGTCTGCCATATTGTAGTAATTTCCGATTCCTGCAGCAAACATCTTGACGCGAGCCGAAATGAACACTTCGTTCACTTCGTCCCAGATCTGGTTGACGACAGAATCCAACGATTCGAAATCGGGCAGGTAGCTTCCAAGCTGATCGCGGATATTCAACACCTGATACTTTCCGACATCCAGCTTGTCCACTCCAGCATCGACCCACTGAGACGTAATCCAGTCATATCGGAACAGGTCATATTTGGCATGGTTCGTATCCCCCACCGTAATCCAATACATACGGCTCTTGTCCAGATCGCCGGCTGCAGCAGCCAGCGCTGTATAGTTTCCGACAAACGGACTGATCCGGTTTGAACACAAATAGATGAAATTGAATGCCGGTTTGAAATAACTGATGGAACTGTCTTTACCCAAGTCATAGTCCCACGAAACGACTCCATTGTATTTCCATCCCTCCAGTTCGCCTTCGTCATCGATGCTCTCTTCCACATCCTCGTTCCACGGAACCTGATGGAGGGTAAGCACGGCACCGTTGTCGGATCCCTCGATCATCAGGTAATCCGGGAAAACGGACTTGTCATAACCGAACGTCGGCTTGTCCCCCTTTCCTGGGCCGAACGTGACCAGCCCGTAAAACACGGCTTCAGCCCCTTCATACGGACGCTGGAACATCAGGAACGGCTTCTGCTTGACGCATACCCGCACGTTTTCATACCCTTCCGTCGCCGTGATCGAATTTCCGCCTACGACCTCTTTCCATACATCCTGATACATGTCACACGATCCGAGCTTGTGAGACTGCTGGGAGGACGCCCAATTCAGCTTGGCCACCAGTTTCGTGGCGGCCGGCACATCATCCGTCAGCTGGTATGACTTGCCACGGTCCTTTCCGTTCCCATCAATCCAGGCTCCATCGCCAAATCCATACTGGTGGTTCCAGAGGTAGTATTTCTTGGAGGATGACCCCTGCCCTTTTACGCTCATGCCTGTGATCGTTCCTGAATGAGACGGATCACCCAGAATATTGATCGTCAAATCCCCTTTCTTGGTGGACTGGTCCAGGATGTAGGGAAGTTCTCCCGTCCACAGCATAGTGTTATACAGCAGGCTGGAACGCTCGTAGTTGATCTGGTTGTTCACCATGATGTCATTGGCCGCCATGAACGCCTTCTTGTCCTCGATCCGGAGCAGGGAAGCCATGTAATCCTGCCGGATATCCGTAGCCGACATGGCCTTTTTATAGATACGGATGCCGTAGATATCGATATCCGACGTAGTGGATCCGATCCGGATGCCTCCGGACGTATAGACACCCTCGATCATCTGGACGAACCGGTCTGTCTCCGTATAGACAAACTCGCGGTTTATGATACCGTTGATGAAAATACGCACGTAGCTGATGCCATTACCGCCAAGGTTGTAAATGATATTGATGGCCATGTGTGTCCGGACGTCCTCCTGGAACATGACATCCTGATCGGCCTCTGCCCGGTGTCCTGTGGTCAGGAAATGCGCCTCCTGCGGCCGGATCTGCAGACCGAGCGGTTTTCCGTCACTGGCATACGTCGAGCACATACGGATGATCGGTTCCACCAGATCCGTCGCATTGCGTGATGCGAAGTCAATCTCGATGGTAAGCGAGTTCTCCTGAGTCTGTCCGGTATTGATCGAAAAGCTCTCATAGTCGATATGGATGCTTTTTCCGGCCAGAATACGGAGACATCGCGCTCCATCAGCGTCGGTGATCCATCCGTCTGTCATAAATTCGAATCCTGACCAGGTGGAAGGAACCTCCGTTCCGGTCGCCTCATTGATGATGGCGGACGGGTTCTGTTCGTTGTTGCTGCGCTGTTTCGGGTTCAGAATAAAGGCAGCTCCCTTGGTCGGAGAGAAGTCAGCCGAGTTGTCGATCACAAAGAGCATCTGCTTCCGGAGCTCAGTCGATCCCGAATAGAAGGTCAATCGTCCGTTCACCGTCTTGGGGGCATCTTCTCCCGTCTCGATCTCTACCATCTCCGTAAACTCATATTTGACACCCCCGGTTGCCTCTGGAATCTCATTCGTGATATAGGCTTCCGACATATCGTCATTCATCAGGCGGATCGTGACCGGGGTCTTCTCTGCATCCGGATTGTAGATGGCCCATTCCAGGAACGTGGCCGTATTCCAGTTCAATACCGATTTGTTGATGTTGTTTACGGCCATCAGGATGCCTGTCGCATCTTCGGTCGTCACCATGATCTGCGAATCCAACGTCTCTGTCTGCACGGCCGTTCCGCTCGACAAATAGGCAGACACATTATAGACACCATGTTTGGCCGGACTGTCGATTTCCAGAATATAGGGCGTCTCCGTATAGACATTGGTGCCTAAAGAACGGGTAAACGTCTGGTCGTAGTCCGTCCCCGTGATACGTACGACCAGATCCTTGGCAATGTTTCCGGTCACGTAATAGGAAAGCGGGATGCGCTCTCCGCTGAAAGGCAATTCCCATGTCGAAGCGAATGTCAATGACAGATTGGTAAGCGTGATGGAGTAGCTGACATACGTGGTCGCCAGTTCCGTCGTCTCGCCACGGCATATGATGCGTACCTGCTGCTGACCCATCGAAAGGTATTGACCCACATTAACCTCGATCCAGTCTGTCGAATCGGCCGGCATGGATTCGATCGTAATCGTCGCCTTCGTGCTCCATGAG
>JBJECC010000041.1:0-16775 GCA_051870655.1 Parabacteroides sp.
TGTGTTGCTGTGGCACAATACCTCATTTGAAGAACGACCGGGCCGTTATCACCGGAAACTCTATCTACAATTATTAAATGAATTGGGCAAGAAATGAAACTGATCACCATTGTGGGCGCACGGCCGCAATTTATCAAGGCGGCGATGGTAAGCCACGCTATTCAACAATATAACCAACAACACGGGGAAGCAGAAATCGATGAGTCGTTATTGCACACCGGGCAACACTATGATGAAAATATGAGCCATGTCTTCTTCCAGGAGATGGCTATTCCGGAGCCGACGTGGCAATTGCATTGCGGACAGGCTTCACATGGGGTCATGACCGGCCAGATGCTGATGCAGATGGAACCCATTTTCATGCAACATCGTCCGGATGCCGTCTTGGTGTATGGCGATACCAATTCGACATTGGCCGGTGCATTGGCTGCTGCCAAATTGCATATTCCTGTTATCCATGTGGAAGCCGGGTTGCGTAGTTTTAACCGGGAAATGCCGGAAGAGCTGAACCGGATTCTCACGGACCATTTGGCCACATTACTGTGTTGTCCTACACGGACCGCTGTGGCACACCTGCGGGAAGAGGGAATCACAAGAGGCGTACATGCTGTGGGAGATGTGATGTTTGATGCGGCCTTGCTTTTCGGAAAGTGGGCTTTGGAGAGATCTACCGTGCTGGAGCGTTTGGAACTGCAACCGGGAGCTTTCCGGCTGTGTACGGTCCACCGGGCAGAGAATACGGACCATCCGGATCGTCTGTGGGCTATTTTGGAGGCATTGAGACAGGCGGCATCCCCCTCTTGTCCGATTGTACTTCCGTTGCATCCCCGTACCCGTCATTGTCTGGAGCGTCACCAATGGCTGGAACTTTTGCATCGGACACCGGGTATTCGCTTGTGTGATCCACTCAGTTTTTTGGACATGATTGCTTTGGAAAAGGAGGCGGCTACGATCTTGACAGACTCGGGAGGCGTACAAAAAGAGGCCTATTTCCATCGGACACCCTGCATTACGTTACGCGACGAAACGGAATGGGTAGAAACGGTGGAGGCTGGTTGGAATCAATTGGCAGGGGCGGATACAGACCGGATCCTGGCCTGCCTGAGTCATCATCCGGAACGGACTGAGATCGCGGAATATGGTGCTGGTCATGCGGCAGAAGAGATTGTGGGATTGGTGGCCGGCTTGTCGAGGGAGGAAAGAAAATGAACAGTGCATCGGGATTTGTCTATGGGATCTTGACCTCTATGACTTTTGGCTTGATTCCTCTTTTTACGTTGCCTTTGATGGCTGCAGGCATGCATCAGGAGTCCATTCTTTTTTACCGGTTCTTGTTTGCCTCCATCGCCTTGGCTCTGATGATGGTGGGAAAACGGGAGTCGATGCGGGTCAAAAGGGATGAGCTTCCCTTTTTGGTGCTGTTAGGATTGCTTTATACGGGTTCTGCACTTTTCCTCTTTTCCGGCTATTCCTATATGGCAGCCGGTATTGCCACTACGATTCATTTTACTTATCCGGTTTTTGTGACGTTGATTCTGTTGCTCTTTTTCCGTGAACGGGCATCCTTTTTGACCTGTCTGGCCATTGTGTTGGCCATTGCAGGTGTGGCACGTCTCTCCATCTCTGACGGAAATCTGGAGTTGAGTGGCATGGGTGTCATCATTGTCTTGTTGTCAGCAGTCTGCTATGGGGTGTACATCACGATTGTCAACAAATCGCGTATCCAGTGGATGACGGGACGCAAGCTGACCTTCTATGTGTTTGCTGTCAGCACATTGCTCTTTGCTGTCAAATTGAATTTGGAAGAGGGGATCCAGCCGGTTCCAGACGGTCATGCTTGGTTGAATCTCATTTTGTTGGCATTGGTGCCGACTGTCGTCTCCAACATCACTTTGGTATTGGCTGTGCACCGTATCGGGGGAACACTGACCTCCGTGCTGGGTGCCGTTGAACCGGTCACGGCTGTATGTGTAGGCAGTATCGTGTTCAGCGAACCCTTCACGCCCCAGTTGGCTTTGGGTATCGTGATGATCCTGACAGCCGTCACCCTGATTATTTTGGCCAAGCCGATTCGGCAGGCAACCCATACGACATGGCGTAGGCTGAAGCGTGAATGGGTTCGTTATCGTTCAGCAACATAATAGCCATGCCAACAGCAGGGCGAAGCAGAAGACGTTACGGGCCGTATGTCCCAATGTGGCGTTGAGGCTTCTCCCTTCTCGTTGCCCCATCTCACGCCAGGTAGCGATAAACAGGGTGAAGAATGCTGCCATGACCAGCAGTTTCCAAGGCTGTTCATCGAATGTAAGGGGCAGGGCAATGAGAATTGCCAGCAAACCGTTCACCAAATAGAATATACGTCCGAAAGTGCGTCCGAACAGGACAATGGTTGTCCGTTTGTGGGCCGCTTTGTCTTGCAGATAGTCCCGATAGTTATTGATCACCAAAATGTTGGTGGAGAGGAATCCCAACGCACAGGACAGTAGGAATGTCAGCAACGAGAAATGTCCGGTTTGTACGTAGTAGGTAAAACAGACGGGAATAATGCCATAGAAAAGCAATACACACACATCGCCCAAGCCGTGATACGCCAACGGATAGGGACCTGCCGAATAGGCAATGACTCCTATGGCGATAGCCACCCCTACGGGAATCAGTTCCCATCCCCCATAGAACAGCAACAGGCAGCCGCAAAGGCAGGAGAGTGCCAATGTCAGCAGGGTCCCTCTCAGCATGGCTTCAGGAGCAATCCAACCTTGAGCTACAGCTCGCTCCGGTCCCAGACGGTCGGCCTTATCAGCTCCTTGCTTGAAGTCGAAATAGTCATTTGCAAAGTTACTGGCAATTTGGGCCAACAGTGCAACCAGCAGGCAGAGGAGGGAGGGGATGATTTGGAAACAACCGTCATGGAAGGCCAATGCACACCCTACCAGGACCGGACTGATGGAGGCCGGCAATGTCTTTGGGCGGGCAGCCTCGATCCATGCCCGTATCGGGTTCATTTGATTTGTATGATTCATTATTCTTTGTGTTTGGTAAAAAAAATCGCACAAATGTATAAACAAAAATGGAGTTGAGGTTGTTTTTAGGCAAAAGCAATCTGAATGTGACATGAAAAAGTTTTGGTTCATCAGCTGTATGTGGATTGTGCTCCTCTGTTTGGGGGTACAACCGAAATCGGACGGTGGCGGGGAGTCCCGTGCAGCCGCACGCACAGCTGTTGTACAGGAATCGGATCCATGGAAGGAGAGTCAACATCAGATTGAGGTAGTGGGGCAGGAACTGAAGAGCCGCCAGGCACTGGCTCCCAGACGGGTGTTCAGCTCTTCGGGGCAATGGGTACAGGTCCGGTGGGTGACTCCAGGCGTTCGGCCGTTACAGTTTATGCGGTTACGGCAGGAAAAACAAGTGTTGAAGACGTGTAAATTACTCTTTCAATATCAAATCATTCAAATTTCTTCTCTCTATTTCCGGAGTGCTCATCATTTGTTTGCCCTTCGGAAACTTGTCATTTGATTTTCAGTGGATATAGCTACTAATCCCGCCGGGATGCGGGATACTTTTTTTCGACTGTCTGCATAGCCGGCAGTCAAGTATGTCTATTTATTCACTTATAAATCAAATAAAATGTCTAAAAATCAGAATAAAAACAAGTATTTCGTCTATGTATATGTACTCTTGACGATCGCAGGTTGTGTATTGGCCTGCAGCTCTTTGATCCCGAATGATTATGTGAAGTTGGTCATAGTGATGGGAACATTGTTTGTGGGAATTTACGGGTTGATGAAGGCCATGAGCCCGTCTATTACGGAAGAATCGGATTCTAAAGTATGCGGAGAACGGATGGATAAGTAGTCGATGAACCTTTTATTATTTGGACGGATATGAAACTGAATCAAGATTTTATTGAAGCGATGATGATGTTGTCTTTTATTATTCTGGTGTTGATCGGAACAAGTGATTTTGACAACATCCATCAAAAAGAGATTTGGATGGCTATTTTCGGTGTCATAGCGATAGCGATGATTGTTTTGAAAATCAAATCAGCCCGCCATTCGAAGGAGCAGAATGAGACCGAAGAAGCATTGGGCTCGGAGGAGTAAAGGACGACTTTGCTACATAGACACGCTATAGATGAGTAGAATGTCCGGAATTGTATTTCTGGTGTGGACAGATATGATTATCTTTGCCATCCGGAAATCTTTCGGGCATTCTATAATCGTTTTACAATACAGATAACATTGTTATGATTACAAATATTACGTTTTTGGCCATTGCGCTTTATGCCTTGTATATCGGGGCCGATTGGCTGGTGAAGGGTAGTTCTTCGATTGCCTTGAAAATGAAAATATCCCCCTTGGTTATCGGGCTTACTGTCGTGGCTTTTGGTACGAGTACGCCGGAACTGGTCGTCAGTCTGCAAGCGGCTTTCCAGGGAGGTGGAGATATTGCCATCGGTAATTTGGCCGGTTCCAATATTTTCAATACCTGCATGATTTTGGGAATTGCGGCGTTGATCTCTCCTTTGCAGGCGAAGAGGCAACTGACGCGATGGGATATTCCCATTATGTTGCTGGCTTCCGGTCTGTTTGTCTATTTTCTGCAAGACGGGTTGCTGAGCCGGGCAGAAGGACTGCTGTTTGTGACAGGTGTCGTGGCATATACTTTATTCAGTTTTGTCTATTCCCGGAAAGGGGAGACACAGGAAAAGGACCTGCAGGATAAATCAAGCCGCTGGTATATGGATGTATTCTATATGCTGGTAGGGATTGGAATCCTCATTGTGGGGTCACGGTTGTTGGTAGAGAATGCCACGTTGATAGCCCAGGCTTTGGGCGTCAGCGAAGCGGTCATTGCACTGACCATCGTGGCTGCCGGCACCAGTATGCCGGAGTTAGCCACGTCGGTAGTGGCCGCCATGAAGAAAGATACGGAGATAGCCGTGGGCAATGCCGTCGGCTCCAACCTTTTCAACATTTTGGCCATTTCGGGTATTACCTCCACGATACACCCGATCGCGATACAACATATCAATAATGTCGATCTGTTGGTGATGCTGGGCACCTCGGTCATGCTGTTGCCGCTGGCATGGACGGGTAACCGCATTTCGCGAGGTGAAGGACTTTTGTTGGTCGTGATCTACGTGGTATATACCCTTTGGCTGTTGGGGGTTATCCCTGTTTAGCCTGTTGGATGTAGCGCAACGCCTCTTGGCAAAGTGTTGTGATCTGTTCCCATGCACCAGCCTCGATCACGGCTTTCGGGAAGAGTTTGCTGCCCATTCCGACACAGCAGACACCCGCTTTGATCCACGCTGTCAGATTCTCTTCTGTCGGCTCTACGGCTCCCGTCACCATCAGTTGTGACCAGGGCATGGGAGCTTTGACATTCTTGACGAATGAGGGACCCCCTACATTGCCTGCCGGAAAGATTTTACAAATGTCGCAGCCTGCCTCTTGGGCATTGCCTATCTCCGTCACCGAACCACAGCCGGGAATGTAGGGGATCAGACGCCGGTTGCACACTTTGGTCACTTCAGCATTGAAGCAGGGACCGACAATGAAGTTGGTCCCCAACTGCAGATAGAGGGCTGCCGTGCCCGGATCAATGATAGAACCGGCACCCAGAATCAGTCCCGGGCAAGATTCCGTAGCATATTTGACCAATTCGGCAAACACCTCATGCGCAAAATCTCCTCGATTTGTAAATTCAAATGCTCTGACGCCTCCTTCATAACAGGCTTTCAAGACCTGTTTGGCCAATGTAGCATCTTTGTGGTAGAAGACCGGAACCATGCCGGTGGAAGCCATAGCGGCTATCGTTTGTTGTTTGGTATATTGTGCCATTTCCTTTGCTTTGTTTTTGAGGATTCTAGTTATCTGGCTACTCGGCCTGAACCGTCACCAGCCATCAGCTTTTCGACCTCTTCGATTGTCACTTGGTTGAAATCTCCGTAGATGGTATGCTTCAGGCAAGAGGCCGCTACGGCAAAGTCCAAAGCCCGCTGGTCATCCTCCGGATAGGTGAGCAGACCGTAGATCAGACCTCCCATGAAGGAATCGCCGCCTCCGACACGATCGACAATGTGCGTAATGTCATACCGGCGGGATTGCAACAGTCCCTTTTCATTGAAAAGTACACCTCCCCAGGTATTGTGGTTGGCATTGATGGCACCACGCAGTGTAATGATGACCTTTTGAGCCCGGGGAAAACGCTCCTTCATTTGCCGGCAGACCGATTCGAATTTGGTCGCATCCACCTCTCCTTGCGTGGCTGTTACGTCGAAGTCCTTCGGCTGGATGCCAAACACCTTCTCGCAGTCCTCTTCATTGCCCAGGATGATGTCGCTTCCGGCCACCAGTGCCGGCATGACCTCTGCTGCACTTTTCCCATATTTCCAGAGATTCTTACGGAAGTTCAGGTCGCAGGAGACCGTGACACCCATTCGGTTGGCCGTCTGGATAGCTTCCAGACAGACATCGGCTGCCCCTTGTGAGATGGCGGGAGTGATGCCGGTCCAATGGAACCAACGTGCCTCTTTCAATACCGATTCCCAGTCGATCATGCCGGGTTGGATCTCTGAAATGGCGGAGTGGGCCCGGTCATAGACCACCTTGCTTGCACGGGCCACCGCTCCTGTTTCCAGGAAATAGATACCCAGCCGTTCACCGCCATACACCACATGGTGTGTACCTACATTATACTTATGCAGATCCATTTCGCAGGCACGGGCAATGTCGTTTTTCGGCAGACGGGTGACAAATTCGGTCTCTAATCCGTAGTTGGCTAAGGAAACAGCCACATTGGCTTCTCCACCTCCGAAGGTGGCAGAATACTCAGTGGCTTGGCTAAACCGCTGATAGCCCGGAGTAGCCAAGCGCAACATAATCTCTCCAAATGTTACAATCTTCTTGTTCATTTTTTTGTTTGTATAAAATCTGTATTCTATTGATATAAATATCGTTTGATACTCTGCTTCGGTGTCTTCTCGAACGGTTTGTCGAGCACTTCGATCCGGCCCACCTTCGCATAGTAGGGGATCGCCTGGTTCAGGGGGGCCAGGTTCTGTTGGATCGTCTGGTTTATGTCCGTCTCTGCGATACCAGCCTTTTCCAGCTGATCGTGATCCGGATAGACCAGTGCGACGATTTTGTCGCCTCGCGAAAGTACCAGTGAATCGGCGATGTAGGGCAGGTTGTTCAGCTTGTCCTCGATCTCTTCCGGATAGATATTCTGTCCGTTCGGGCCCAGGATCATGGTCTTGCATCGGCCGCAGAGATACAGGCTGCCGTCGGGTGTCAGGCGGCCTAAATCACCGGTACGCATCCATCCATCCTCCATCATGACAGCCTCCGTCGATTCCCTGTTCTTGTAGTAGCCCAGCATGGTGTTGCAGCCGCGTACCCACACTTCTCCTATGCCTTGTGCATTCGGCTCTTCGATGCGGATCTCCATACGGTCCACTACGCGTCCCACCGAACCGGGCTGGAACTCGTTCCACGGAGCGTAAGCCACCAGCGGACCACATTCTGTCATGCCGTAGCCTACCGTATAGCGGAAATGGATGGAACGGAGGAACTGCTCTACCTCTTGGTTGAGAGCAGCTCCGCCGATGATGATCTGATGAAACCGGCCTCCGAAAGCCGCCTCCAGTTTCTTGGCGATCTGTCGTCTGACGAAATAGCGGATCACCGGTAGTTTCAAAGCTTGCTTGATGACCGGCTTTTCCAGTTCCGGGAACACACGGTTCTTCACGATCTTCTCGATGATAAGTGGCACGGAAAGGATCAGTACCGGACGGATATGAACAAATGCCTCTGCAATGACTTTGGGCACCGGCATACGGGTCAGGAAATGGATGTGACATCCGCGGTTGACCGAATTCAGGACCTCAAAAGCCAGTCCGTACATGTGGGCCATCGGCAGCATGCAGATAATGGGATCCCCGGCCTGGATATAGGGAAGGTGGTCGGCAGCAAATTGCGTATTGCTCCACAGACTCCGATAGGGGATCATGACTCCCTTCGAGCGGCTGGTAGTGCCGGAGGTATAGTTCAGCACGGCTAAATCGTCCGGGTTCTCGACATGGTACTTCACATCCTGGCTGCGTAATTCACCTTTGAATTTTTTCCGGAGCAGGTCAGGCATCTGTTCGCTGACACTGACGGGGAGCGGATCTATCGAATGGAGGACCTGCCAGTTGTCCAGCTGGAAGACGAGCTGTACGTGGGGAATCTGTTGCTGATCCAGTGCTTTCCAGCTGTTTTGGGCCACTAAGAGGGCTTTCGCTTCCGAATGGTTGATGATGTGATGAATGGCGTCCGGTTTGAAATCGGGCAGGATAGGCACTACGACAGCTCCATGGGCCAGCACACCGAAAAAGCAGATGGCCCAGTTGCTGGAATTACGGCCTAAAAGAGCCACTTTGTCTCCCGGTTGTACACCGGCTGCCTGCAAAAGCAGTCGGATCTCTTCAATTCGACGTGCTACATCCTTATATAAATAAGTAGCTCCCGGATAGTCCGTGAATGCCGGGAGCTCCCAATGGTTTCGAATACTTTGTTCGATTAATGCAAGAAATCGGTTCTCCATAAGTCAAATTTAATATAACGTTGTGGACAAAGGTACGATAAAATGTTGGCAAAAGGTCGGTATGTATAAAATAATCCGTCACAAAGTGTCTGTTTTCAAAAATAATGTGTAATATTGTCGCCAAATTGAAGAAAAATCAGAGATCTGACGGCATGAGTATAGAATTTACATATTATACATGGGCGTTGACAACCCCTTGGGGGGTGTAGCTTTACTTCATTACGACCGCATGCGTCGGGCAGTGAATGATCTGCCTGTTTCGTGGGCGCAGACCATAGGCAGGAGGGCGGGCCTGCACAATCCATTTAATCTGTTTTTAAGTAATAAAACGAATAGCTGTCTGGCATCCAGCAGGTAGTCATGCCATGCAGCCAACTAAATAAATATTCCGATGAAAGTATTGAAATTCGGCGGAACGTCTGTCGGTTCTGTGAATAGCATTTTGAACGTGAAAAAGATAGTGGAGGCCATCGATGAACCGGTGATCGTGGTGGTTTCCGCTTTGGGTGGTATAACGGATAAGCTGCTGAACACGGCGGCTTTGGCAGCCAAGGGCGATGTCGCTTTCGAAAAGGAGATGTCCGGCATCATCACACGCCATTTGGATGTGATTGAGGGAGTCATCCCTGATCCCGGTCTGCGTCACGAAGTGCAGAAACGTGTGATGCGGCTTTTGGATGAACTGGCTAATATTTTCAAAGGCGTTTATCTGATCAACGATCTGTCTGCCAAGACTTCCGATACGATTGTGAGTTACGGAGAACGGTTGTCTTCGATGATTGTCTCCAATGTGATCCAGGGGGCACAGCTTTTTGACTCCCGCAAGTTCATCAAGACGATCAAGCAGTTCAACAGGCATATTGTCGATTTCGAACTGACCAACAAACTGATTGAGGAGACCTTCAATCCGTTGCCCAAGGTGTCGTTGGTGCCGGGATTCATCTCGACCAGTGTGGAGGGTGAGGTGACCAATCTGGGTCGTGGCGGTTCTGACTATACCGCTTCCATCCTGGCCAGTGCGCTGAATGCACGGGTGCTGGAGATCTGGACTGACGTGGATGGTTTCATGACTGCCGATCCGCGGGTGATCAGTTCGGCCTATGTCATCGACCGGCTGAGCTTCACAGAGGCGATGGAGCTTTGCAACTTCGGCGCGAAGGTGATCTATCCGCCGACGATCTATCCGGTCTATCACAAGAATATTCCGATCCGCATCTTGAATACCTTTAACCCGACGGCTCCGGGCACCTACATCTCCCGTGAGCGGATCAAAGAGGAGGGCAAGGCAATTATCCGAGGTATTTCCTCCATCAATGATACCTGTCTGATCACGGTGCAGGGTCTGGGTATGGTTGGTGTGATCGGTGTGAATTACCGCATCTTCAAGACGCTGGCCAAGAACGGCATCAGTGTGTTTATGGTGTCACAGGCCAGTTCGGAGAACAACACGACCTTTGCCGTGCGGAATGCGGATGCCGACTTGGCTGTCAAGGTATTGGACGAAGAGTTCGCCCTTGAACGGGCGCAGGGCGATATGAGCGATACGGTGGCGGAGAAGGACTTGGCTACGGTGGCTATCGTGGGCGAGAACATGAAACGCACGCCGGGTATTGCCGGAAAGTTGTTCGGTACGTTGGGTCGTGCCGGTATCAGCGTGATTGCCTGTGCACAGGGTGCTTCCGAGACAAACATCTCTTTCGTAATCCGGCTGGAATCGTTGCGGAAGGCGTTGAACTCCATCCACGACTCGTTTTTCCTTTCTGAATATAAGGTGCTGAACCTCTTTATTGCCGGTGTGGGCACAGTGGGCGGCAATTTGCTGGAGCAGATTCGTATCCAGCGGCCCAAACTGATGGCGCAGAATGGCTTGAAGCTGAATGTGGTGGGTGTGTCCAATTCGAGTCGGGCTCTTTTCTGTCGTGAGGGGCTCGACCTGGAGCATTGTGTGGAAACCCTGAAGCGGGAGGGCGAGCCGAGCAATCCTCAGCATCTGCTCGACGGCATTCTGAAGATGAACATCTTCAATTCGGTCTTTGTCGATTGTACGGCCAGTCCGCAGGTCGCCGCGCTCTATGAGACACTGATGAATCACAACGTCTCTGTGGTGGCTGCCAACAAGGAGGCTGCCTCTTCGGCCTATGAGAATTACGCCAAGCTGAAGGAGATTGCCCGCCATCGTGGCATCAAGTTCCTCTTCGAGACCAATGTGGGGGCCGGATTGCCCATCATCAACACCATGAATGATCTGATCAACAGTGGTGACCACATCCTGCGTCTGGAGGCGGTACTGTCGGGCACGTTGAACTTCATTTTCAATACGCTCAGTGAGGAGGTCCCTTTCAGTGAATCGATCCGTCTGGCTAAGAAGTCCGGTTTTTCCGAGCCGGATCCCCGTATCGACCTGTGTGGCAAGGATGTGATCCGTAAATTGGTCATCCTGGCCCGCGAGGCAGGCTATCGGGTGGAGCAGTCTGACGTGAAGGCGCATCTCTTCCTGCCGGCCAGCTGTTTCGAAGGTTCTTTGGATGATTTTTGGGTGAAGGTGAAGGAGATGGACCAGAAGTTTGAGGCAAAACGCCAGGAACTGGCGAAGGCAGACAAACATCTTCGGTTTGTAGCCAAGATGGACAACGGCAGCTGTGAGGTAGGATTGCAGGAGGTGGACAGCCATCATCCCTTTTACGAACTGGAGGGCAGCAACAACATCATCATGATCTCCACAGAGCGCTATCATGAATATCCCATGGTGATCAAGGGCTACGGTGCAGGAGCTGACGTGACGGCAGCCGGTGTCTTTGCGGATATTATTTCTATTGCGAACATTTAACGCCTATGAAACATATAATCATTTTAGGAGACGGTATGGCCGACGAACCCATCGACCGGTTGGGCGGCCTGACGCCGTTGCAGTATGCACAGACGCCCTATATGGACCGCTTGGCGGCCTTGGGAGTGACCGGACAGATGAAGACGGTGGCAGAGGGCTTCCATCCGGGCAGTGAGGTGGCCAATATGGCTGTGTTAGGCTACGATTTACAGCGTGTCTATGAGGGACGCGGTGTGCTGGAGGCTGCCAGCATCGGGGTACAGTTGCAGCCTGGTGAGATGGCTATGCGTTGCAATCTGGTCTGTGTGGAAGGGGAGATCCTCAAGAATCACTCTGCCGGCCACATCACGACGGAGGAGGCGGATCAGCTGATTCAGACGTTGAACAAGGAGCTGGGCTCTGACCGGGTGAAGTTCTACACCGGCGTTTCTTATCGTCATCTGCTGGTGATCAGAGGTGGTGACAAACGGGTGTCTTGCACGCCTCCACACGATGTGCCGCTCCATCCGTTCCGTCCTTTGTTGGTGAAGGCAGATGTGCCCGAAGCACAGGAGACAGCCGACCTGCTGAACGATTTGATCTTGCGTTCGCAGCAGATTTTGGCTGACCATCCGGTCAATCGGAAGCGTGTAGGAGCTGGAAAGGACCCGGCCAACAGCATCTGGCCTTGGTCACCCGGCTATCGTCCGGCCATGCAGACCCTGCAGCAGATGTTCGGCATCCGTAGCGGTGCGGTCATCTCGGCGGTCGATCTGATTCGGGGCATCGGTGTGTATGCCGGCCTGGAGGTGATCACGGTGGAGGGGGCCACAGGTCTGTATGACACCAATTACGAGGGAAAGGCGAAAGCGGCCTTGGAGGCACTCCGCACACATGATCTGGTCTATCTGCATGTGGAGGCCAGTGACGAGGCGGGCCATGAGGGAAATGTGGATCTGAAAATCCGGACCATTGAGAATCTGGACAAGCGGGCTGTCGGTCCCATCTTTGAGGCGTTGCAGCAGTGGGACGAGCCGGTGGCGATCGCTGTGTTGCCTGACCATCCGACTCCCTGTGCCATCCGTACGCACACCAGTGATCCGGTTCCGTTCCTGATCTACAAACCGGGAGAAACACCGGACGGCGTCACCCGCTTCGACGAGCAGTCGGTACGGAAAGGTTGCTGTGGACTGTTGGAGAAAGATGAATTTATCAAACTGTTTTTAGCATGAAATATTATAGCACAAACAAACAGGCTCCCTGCGCTACGTTGGAGGAGGCGGTTGTCAAAGGTCTGGCCGGCGATAAGGGTCTCTACATGCCGGAGGTGATCCGGCAGATCGATCCGGCGCAGATCGCCCGCCTGAAGGCGATGAGTTTTCAGGAGATTGCCTGCGTGGTGGCGAATGCCTATTTCGGGGATGACATCGAGCGGGACACGCTTGACAGTCTTGTCAAAGATACCCTTTCGTTTGAAACGCCGGTCGTGCCGGTGAAAGACAATATCTATAGTCTGGAACTCTTCCACGGCCCCACGTTGGCCTTCAAGGATGTCGGTGCCCGTTTCATGGCCCGTCTGCTGGGCTACTTCATCCGCAAGGAGGGTACGAAGCAGGTGAATGTGTTGGTGGCTACGTCTGGCGATACCGGCAGTGCCGTAGCCAACGGTTTTCTGGGTGTGCCCGGTATTCACGTGTATGTGCTCTACCCGAAAGGGAAGGTGAGCCCCATCCAGGAATGTCAGTTCACGACATTGGGACAAAATATCACGGCCTTGGAGATTGACGGCGTGTTCGATGATTGCCAAGCTCTTGTGAAGTCTGCCTTTATGGATCAGGCTCTCAACCGGCACCTCTGTCTGACGTCGGCCAATTCGATCAATGTGGCCCGTTTCCTGCCGCAGTCCTTCTACTATTTCAATGCCTATGCGCAACTCGACCGCATCGGAAAGGCAGGGGAGTTGGTCGTGTCTGTGCCGAGCGGCAACTTCGGAAACATCACTGCCGGACTGTTTGCCCATCGGATGGGATTGCCCGTCAAGCGTTTTATTGCCGCCAACAACAGCAACGATGTCTTTCTGGACTATTTGCAGACTGGCCGTTATTGTCCGCGTCCTTCCGTGCAGACCATTGCCAATGCGATGGATGTAGGCGATCCGAGCAACTTCGCCCGTATTCTGGATCTCTTTGGAGCAGAAGGGGATCCCCATCAGGCCATTTGCTCGCTGATCAGCGGCCATCGTTTCAGCGATGAACAGATAGCAGCCGTGATCCGTCGGGTATATCAGGAGACAGGCTATCTGCTGGACCCGCATGGCGCGTGTGGTTATCAGGCTCTGGTGGAGAGTCCTTTGTCAGCAAAGGAGACCGGTCTCTTTTTGGAAACGGCCCATCCCGCCAAGTTCAAGGGTACCATTGATCACATTTTGCAGTGTGACATCGAGATTCCCGCCAAGTTGAAGGCCTTCATGCAGGGTACCAAGCAGAGTGTGGTACTCAGCAAGGACTTTGCCGCTTTCAAGGAGTATCTCCTTTCCGTCTAATCAGGGATTGGGTGAACTCGCCGATGCCCTTGGCGGTCAGCTTCACGGACTTTACGTTCTTGGTTACTCTGAAGTTGTTGGCCGTGGGGGCATCTTTCGTGTTTATCTTAACCTCATAAGAATATCCAGAAAAGGTGTGTTCCCCTCAATGTAGCCGGCAAACACCTCTTCTGCTTCTTGATGGTGCAACAGGTGGCAGTTGCCACACTGATCACAGTCTGCTATGCAACGGAAACGCTCGCGGATAAACTCTGCCCGTTCGGCAGGGGAGGAGGAAGAAAGATCGGGTGCTTTCATTTGCGTTGTCTCCCTGCAAAACGTTCACTGTACTCCCGGTTAATCTCCGAGATCTCCCGGCGTCCTTCGATGTAATCTTCATAAATGGCATCGACTGATCCACCTCCGAGCCAGCAGCTGGAACAGATCTCACACCCGCTGTTTCCGCAGAATCCCAATGCCTTGTTCACGATGCGGATTCGTTCTTCCCGTGTCGTGTCTTTAATCAAAATGCTCATAAGGCCTCCTTTGTAATCATTCCAATAAATCGCGTTGCAAAAATAGTATTATATTATTTCGATAGAACAGAATCCCGGTAAAATCTTTGGTGACAAGTGGGCGTTATATGGTTTCTTCGATGTATCTTTGTGGCGTAGGCTGGATGGCCTATGAATAATATAAACTATAATCCGATTAGAATCTATGCGAAACACACTTGTGATCGGGGCTTTTTTGTTGATGCCCGCCTTGGCTTTCAGTGCCGGAAAAAAGACGAAGATCTACCAGAAAGGGTGGATTGACTTTAATAAGAATCAGACAAAAGATATTTATGAAGATCCGACAGCCTCTATCGACGAGCGTGTGGAGGATCTGCTGAAACAGATGACGCTTGAAGAAAAGGCCGGACAGCTGTTGGCCGAGTTCGGATGGCCGCTCTACACACGGGAGGGTGAAAAGGTCTCTCTGACAGATGAGGCTGAAAAGGTGGTCGTTGCACATGGTACCGGTACTCTGTGGGGATTCATGCGGGCTGATCCTTGGACTCAGAAGACCTTGAAAACCGGTTTGAATCCGACTTATGCGATTGAGGCCAGCAATCTGTTGCAACACTATTGCATAGAAAAGACCCGACTGGGGATTCCGATGTTCTTGGCTGAGGAGTGTCCGCACGGACATATGGCCATTGGTACGACCGCTTTCCCGACGGCTATCGGACAGGCTTCTACCTGGAATCCGGATCTGCTGAAAGCGTTGGGCGAGGCTCAGGCCAAGGAGATCCGCAAACAGGGGGCTCACATCGGATATGGGCCGGTGATTGACTTGGCACGTGATCCGCGTTGGTCACGTGTGGAAGAAGGATTTGGCGAAGATCCTTATTTGGCCGGCAAGATGGGGGCGGCTGTGGTGCGTGGTATGCAGGACAACGAATCCTATCCGGCTATTTCCACTGTCAAGCACTTTACAGCCTACGGATGGACCGAAGGGGGGCACAATGGAGGATCAGCTCACGTGGGTGAATATGAGATGAACGAGGTGATTCTGCCGCCCTTCAAAGAGGTGACCAAGGCGGGCGTGCTCTCCATGATGACCTCTTACAACGAGATTGACGGGATTCCCTGTACCGGTAACCGCCACCTGATTACGGAGGTGCTGAAAAACCAGTGGGGCTTCAAGGGGTATGTAGTGAGCGACCTTTATTCCATTGACGGCATGACAGGCCATGGTGTGGCAGCCGATAAGGCGGAAGCCGGCAAGATCGCGGCATTGGCCGGAGTCGATTCAGACCTGGGCGGTATCTGCTACCGTGAATTGCCCGAACTGATCCGGAAGGGAGAGGTACCGGAGTCGGTGCTCGACGAGGCTGTACGCAAGATACTTCGTTTAAAGTTTCAGTGGAAGTTGTTCGATAATCCTTTTGTCTCTGAGAAGGATGGACTCACGCAGGAAGAACTGGCACAACACCGTGAGCTGGCCCGTGAGGTAGCTCGTCAATCCATTATCCTGCTGAAGAATGAGAATCAGACACTGCCGTTGAGCAAAGAGATCCGTTCGATTGCCGTGATCGGTCCGAACGCCGATACTCCTTATAATATGTTGGGTGATTACACGGCTCCGCAAGCGGATGGGGCTGTCATCACTGTGTTGGAGGGTGTGAAACGGGCTGTTTCTCCGCAGACCACAGTCCGCTATGCCAAGGGCTGCGCTGTCCGTGATTCTTCTGTGGCCGGCTTTGCCGAGGCGCGTGCGGCGGCTGAACAGAGTGATGCAGTCATCTTGGTGTTGGGTGGTTCCAGTGCCCGTGACTTCTCAGCGGAGTTCTTGGAGACCGGAGCGGCCAAAGCCAGCCAGAATCAGCTGAGCGATATGGAGAGCGGAGAGGGAAACGACCGTTGTACGTTGGATCTGCTGGGCCGACAGAATGAACTGCTCGACTTGGTGAAGGCTACCGGAAAACCGGTTGTAGTGGTGCTGATCAAGGGGCGTCCGTTAGCTGTGAACCATTGTGTGGCCCAGGCGGATGCGATGATTGATGCCTGGTATCCCGGCTTTGAGGGAGGTAATGCCATTGCTGATGTACTGTTCGGGGACTATAATCCTGCCGGTCGTCTGACCATTTCCGTGCCGAAGAGTGCCGGCCAGTTGCCGGTGTTCTATAACCACAAGCGGAGCCAGAACCGTAGTAATTACGTGGAGGGCGATGCCAAGCCGCTCTATCCGTTCGGATATGGCATGAGCTACACGAAGTTCAGTTATGACAAGATGGAGGTGATCCCCTCTGCTGATCAGGTGGAAGTGCGCGTTACGCTGACTAACCGGGGTGACCGGGCCGGTGAAGAG
>JBJECC010000042.1:0-16686 GCA_051870655.1 Parabacteroides sp.
GTCCGCTGTCGATAAACCTGACTGGGTATGTTTGTTCTCCATGTTGTATTATGTTATCAAAATTGAGTGTAAAAGTAGCCTTTTATTTGCATTTATATTCGATGTTTACAATGTTTTAGAGCATAAAGTGTAAATTTGCCTCCGAATTAATCTGTAATTGGAGACAAATATGAAAAAGAACCTGAAAAGCACCATTTCTTTGTGGCTCTTGAGTCTGGGAATTGGAGGCCTGTCGGCACCGGTGGCCGCACAGCAGGCCGAATTTGTAGTGGACGTCCGGCAGGTGGGCGCTCCGATCCAATCCACCATGTATGGTATCTTCTTTGAGGATATCAATTTCGGTGCGGACGGAGGATTGTATGCCGAACTGGTGAAGAACCGTTCGTTTGAGTTTGAGAACCCCTGGAGCGGATGGACGCCCTTCGGCGATGTGACCATCCAGACGAAGAATCCCTGTTTCGACCGTAATCCGCATTATGCCCGATTGTCCTATGACAGGCAGGTGACATGGACCGGTCTGGAAAACGAGGGATTTAAGGGAATCGGTATGCAGGCAGGTGATAAATATGATTTGTCGCTTTACGGACGTACAGCCACCGGCGAACCGATAAAGATCCGTGTGGAACTGGTGAACAGCCACAATGATATTTTCGAGACGCAATATGTCGAGGTTTCCGGAAAGGCTTGGCAGAAGTATGTGGTGACATTGGCACCCCAGCAGACAGAGGCGAAAGCACGTCTGCGCTTGACGCTTGAAAACAGAGGCACAGTTGATTTGGAACACATCTCACTCTTCCCGCAGAAGACGTTCAATAATCGTCCGAACGGCCTTCGGGCAGACTTGGCACAGGCTTTGAAGGATCTGCATCCGGGTGTCTTCCGCTTCCCGGGAGGATGTATCGTGGAGGGTACGACCAAAGAGACACGTTACCAGTGGAAGAATACGGTCGGGCCGGTCGAGAACCGTCCGTTGAACATCAACCGTTGGAACTACACGTTCCCCTATAAGAAATTCCCGGACTATTACCAGTCCTACGGATTGGGTTTCTATGAGTATTTTCAGTTGAGCGAGGATATCGGCGCCGAACCGCTGCCGGTATTGAATTGCGGCCTCTCTTGCCAATTTGAGAACGAGGGTATGGATCAACATACACCGGTCAGTCAGTTGCAGCCCTATATTGATGATGCACTGGACTTGATTGAATTTGCCAACGGACCAGTGACCTCCAAATGGGGTAAGCTGCGGGCTGAAATGGGCCACCCGGCACCTTTCAACCTGAAACTTCTGGCCATCGGTAACGAACAGTGGGGATCGCTTTATCCGGAACGTCTGGAGCCCTTCGTGAAAGCCATCCGTGCCAAATATCCGGAAGTCAAGATTGTCGGTAGTGCAGGCCCCTATTCCAGCGGGGAGGAGTTCGATTATCTCTGGCCGGAAATGCGTCGTTTGCAGGTAGATCTGGTTGATGAACACTTTTACCGTTCTCCGGAGTGGTTCCTCAATAACGCACGTCGGTATGACGGGTACGACCGTCAGGGGCCGAAGGTGTTTGCCGGCGAATATGCCTGTCATGCCAACAACCGGGAGAACAGTTTCCTTACCGCCTTGTGTGAGGCCGCTTTCATGACGGGTTTTGAACGGAATGCGGATGTGGTTCATCTCTGTACGTATGCACCGCTCTTCGCGCATGTCGATGCCTGGCAATGGAGACCGGACTTGATCTGGTTCGACAACCTGCGTCTGATGAAGACCCCGAACTACTATGTCCAGCAATTGTATGGCCACAATGCCGGTACGCATGTGGTGCCGTTGACGTGGCAGAATGAGCCGGTGGCAGGACAGCAGGATCTGTATGCGACAGCCTGTCTGGATGAGAAGAGCAACGATGTGATCCTGAAGATTGTCAACATCGGTTTGCAGCATCGGAAAATCAAACTGAATTTGAAGGGCCTTTCAGCCGGTAAGCATGCTGGTCAGCTCACGGTGTTCCACGCATCGGATGTGGAGGCGGTCAATACGCTCGACTGCCCCGATCGGGTTGTGCCGGTGGTGTCTGAAGTAGAGCTGGAAGCTCCGGAAGCGGAGGTGACGATTCGTCCGTTGAGTTTCTTCCTCTATCGGATTCGTAGATAATTGAAAAAATTGGTTGAGTAATTTGCTTGACCAGAGTTTTTTTCGTTACTTTGCACCCGCTTTACGTAATCTCTGTCGGGAAATGTAGCCCGTTATATTGCGTTTTATGTGAAATCAATACAATTAAAAAGCTAAAACAGATGGATTTAATCAAAATTGCCGAAGAGGCATTTGCTACCAAGAAGGAGCTTCCTTCATTCAAGAGCGGTGACACGATCACAGTCGCTTATCGTATCAAAGAGGGTAACAAGGAACGTATCCAGCAGTACAGAGGCGTCGTGATCCGTATCTCTGGTCACGGTGACAAGAAACGTTTTACTGTACGTAAGATGTCTGACAATGTCGGTGTGGAAAGAATTTTCCCGATCGAGTCTCCGTTTATCGAGAACATTGTGGTGAACAAAGTGGGTAAAGTTCGTCGCGCTAAATTGTATTATCTGCGTGCTCTTACTGGTAAGAAAGCCAGAATCAAAGAAAAGAGAGTCTGATCGCTCTTTTGGTTCAAGGTATAAGAAAGGCTGTTTTCCTACATGGAGGACGGCCTTTTTTATGGGGTTTTTCGTGGATTAGTAGGAAAGTTTATCATTTGATAAAAGAATTCTATCAAAAAAAGAGTAACAAGATTCGGGATTATTTCCTATGTTTGCGGCATAAAAGATCAGTAATATTTTTATAGAAAGGGAATATAATTATGGTACTTAGTCAAAAATTATCAGAAGCATTCAATGCTCAGGTAAATGCAGAGATGTGGTCATCTAACCTCTATTTGTCAATGTCTGTCTATTTCAAGAAGAACGGCTTGGACGGTTTTGCTCATTGGATGCAGAAACAGGCAGAGGAAGAGTTGGAACATGCACAGAAGATGATTGATTTTGCCATTGATCGTGGCGGTGACGTGACGATTGGTCAGATCAATGTCGTGCCGACGGCTTGGGGTACTCCGTTGGAAGTGTTCGAACATGTCTATAAACATGAACAGTATGTTTCTGAACTGATCGACAAGATGGTGGATATCGCAGAAGAGGATAAGGACCATGCTTCAAGAGACTTCCTCTTTGGTTTCGTTCGTGAACAGGTAGAAGAGGAATCAACAGCCCGCAAGATCGTGGACGAACTGAAGAACTATGGCGAATGCCACTATGGTATTGTAGATCACAAATTAGGAAAGAGATAATCCGTTCTGCTTGCTACAAGTTTTTATAAGAAAGGCGGCTCAGAGCAATCTGGACCGCCTTTTTTAATGGGATCAGCATACACCAATCTTCGTGCTTCGGGACCGGCTGTTTGTTCCCTCGCGAGGAAACAAAAAATGTGTATATATTTTCGTCTTGTAGGTTTGAATGGATGAAATTTGGTGGTATAATTACTTTGGGTTTTAACTGTTTAAATTTGTTAGTTTATAAAAATCACTTTAGTTTTGCAGCGTTTTACAGCAATTGCCTATGTTGCTGCTGAATGCCAGGAAACACATATTCTATTATTAGCCACAATAATCAGAATCGACGTAATTCCCTGGGGTGCGTGATTTAATTTTATATTAGTTAAACCTAAAGTAATTATGGTATGCGAAAAATGTTTATGCCAGTCTATCTGGTACTTTTCTCTGCTGCATTAGGTTCTGGAACGGTTGTCTATGCAAGTGACGTCTTGCCACGTCCGATAGTGGGTGTCGCTCAACAGAACAAGCAAGTGAAAGGTACTGTATCGGATGAAATGGGTCCGATTGCGGGTGCCGCTGTATTGATTAAGGGTACGACGAATGGTACCAGTACTGATTTGGACGGTAATTTTGTCCTTACTGACCTGAAAAATGGAGATGTTCTCCAAATTTCTTTTGTGGGTTACTTGACGAAAGAGGTGAAGTATACCGGACAAGCTGTGTTGAATATTAAAATTCAGGAAGATACCCAAAAATTGGAAGAGGTGGTTGTGGTCGGTTACGGTACGCAGAAGAAAGTGAATGTGACCGGATCTGTGGCCAATGTCGATAACAAGCTGTTCGAAAACCGACCCATTACCAACGTATCATCCGGTTTGCAAGGTTTGCTGCCCGGTGTGAGTGTGACACAGAGCAGTGGTCAGCCGGGTGCGGATACCGGTACGATCCGTGTGCGTGGTACCGGTACGTTGAACTCCGCTGATCCGATGATCCTGGTGGATGGTGTGGAATCTACGATGAACGATATCGACCCGAATGATATCGAGACCATTTCCGTTTTGAAGGATGCCGCATCTTCAGCTATTTACGGATCAAAAGCCGCCAACGGTGTCATCTTGATTACTACAAAACGTGGTAAATCCGGTAAGGCATCCATCAGTTATTCCGGTAACTTCGGTTTGACAAAGGCGACTGCCTTGGCTTCTTTCTTCTCTTCTGACCAGGTTGCTGAATACTGGAATGCAGCATTGGAGTTTGAAGGAAGTGCTCCGATCTATACGGCTGATGAGATCCAGAAGTTCCGTGACGGATCGGATCCGAGCAACTATCCGAACACGGACTGGCAGGATCTGGTCTATAAGACCGCTTTCCAGCAGACACATAATATAAATGTAAGTGGTGGTAGCGAATCTGCACGTTACATGGCTTCAGTCGGTTATCAGGGACAGAACGGTATCATCGACAACTTCAACAAGAATCAGTATAACATGCGTCTGAATCTGGATATGAATCCGATGAAGAACATGGAGGCAAGTTTCAACTTGGCCTATACCCAACAGCGCGTTGAGTCTCCGGTCGGCTCCTATGCGGGTGGTGATGTCAGTCAGACGTTGCGTCTGTTGAACCGTATCTCTCCGATGGTTGTCGGACAGTATCCCGACGGTACTTACGGAGCCGTATCCGACGGTAACCCGTTGGCTTGGATTCAGGATGGTGGTACACAGAATGACAAGATCCATAACTTGATGGCGATCGGATCATTGAAATATACCTTTATTCCGGGACTCTCATTGAAAGCCCAAGTGGCCTACAAACGCTATGAGTCAGAGAGTGACAAATATGCCAAACGTCTGCAATACAATCCTTCGTATGCACAGGGTACGACTTCCAAGGCTGTGACACACAACTTCTACGACCGTATTACGGCTGATATCACCCCGGAGTGGAAGAAGTCGTTTGGAGACCATAACATCGATGTCCTCGCCGGTTTCCATTCAGAACTTTATACACAGAACTACACTTACGCCTATCGTAGTGGTTATCCCAGCAACACCCTGACAGACTTGAATGCCGGTTCTGCATCCACTGCCAAGGCAGAAGGTTACACCAATGAGTTGGCCATGCTCTCCTGGTTCGGCCGTATCAACTACGACTATGCCGGCAAGTATCTGTTGGAGGCCAATATTCGTCGGGATGGTTCTTCTCGTTTTGCCGAACAGAACCGTTGGGGTACATTCCCGTCTGTTTCAGCCGGTTGGCGTATTTCAGAAGAGCCTTTCTTTGATAACCTGCGCGATGCTGTCAACAACTTGAAGTTGCGTGGATCATGGGGTAAGTTGGGTAACCAGGAAATCCTGGATGGCAGCGGTAGCTCCAGTTACTATCCGACAGTCTCTACCATGACGTTGGGTATGGACTATGTCTTGGGTAACACTTTGGTTTCCGGTGCACATACCTATTATGCTGTCAACCCGGATTTGAAGTGGGAGGAGACTACCAGCTGGGGTTTGGCTGTTGATGCCGCTTTCCTGAACAAGTTCACCTTCACGGCAGAATATTATAACAAGACCACATCCGGCATTCTGATGCAGATGAGTACAGGTAATATTTTTGCCTTGAGTGATTTCTGGGCGAACTTGGCAAAGATCCGCAACTCCGGTGTGGAACTCTCTTTGGAATACAACGATCGTTTCGGTAAAGTCGATTTTAATTTTGGCGGCAACGTTTCGTTCAACAAGAACGAAGTGTTGGATATCGGTGTCAACGAATATGAGTATGTATCCGGTTTGGACTGTGTGGTAGCCGTGAACTGGGTCGGCCATCCGATGAACAGTATCTATGCCTATGAGACAGCCGGATATTTCCAGTCACAAGAGGAATTGGATTCATGGCCTGCCTATGGCTTTACCTCCAAGACCCGTCGGTTAGGTGACGTGAAGTATGTCGATACCAATGGTGACGGCAAGGTCACGGCAGAAGACCGTACGATCCAGGGCTCATTGGACCCGAAAGTGTCATTCGGTTTCCACTTTGGCGTGAACTGGAATAATTTTGATGTGATTGCCTTCTTCCAGGGCTCGGCAGGAGTTTCTCGTTTCATTTCAGAAGGTCTGGGTGGTTTGAGTGCCTCTACCTCAAAGCCGAATACCTTGTGGTTAGATAGCTGGACTCCGACCAATACGGATGCGAAGTATCCTCGTCTGGCTACGGAGAGTGCCAATATCAATACCGAATATTCTGACATTTGGGTTTCCAATGCCTCTTATTTGCGTATGAAAGACTTCCAGGTGGGCTATACCATCCCGAAGGAGATCTTGTCGAAGATCGGTATTTCCCGTTTGCGTCTCTACTACAGCGGTCAGAACCTCTTTACGATCACCGGCATGTTGGATGGTTGGGATCCTGAAGCACCGGCCAGCTTGGGTCGTGGTAACGGCTTCCCGCAGACGATCGTCAACTCAGTGGGTGTAAATATTACTTTCTAAACCATTAAAGCAATAAGAAAATGAAAAGATTTGTCACATATTTAGCGGTCGCTTTTGCACTTGTGATGTCGAGTTGCTCGGATTTCCTGGACCGCTATCCGTCAGATTCTCTTTCTCCTGCTACTTTCTGGCAGACGGAAGATGATGCCTATTTGGCAATGGTCGGCTGTTATAATAAATTGGAGCCGATCATAGGCGGATATAATCTGATGTATTGGGATACGACATCGGATAACCTGTTCAACTATTTCTCTTGGGAGGGATACAAACCGATTGCCAATGGTAACATGCAGGCCAGCGATACGGGTACGAGTTTCTTTACGTTCCTGGACATCCGTGCTTGCAATGAATATCTGGCCAACGAAGCTAATGTGGAGTGGAGCTCAGATGCCAAAGAAAACCAGTATAAGGCTGAGGTACGTACGATCCGTGCGATTCTTTATTTCTGGAAAACGGAACAATACGGAGACTTTCCTTTCTTGACGACTGTACCTGAGACTCCGGAAGAATCTTGGGTAGCCCGGACAGATGTCAACCAGATCCGTGAGTTCATCGTAACGGAGTTGAAGGAGAGTATTCCCTATTTGCCCAATCGTAGTGAAACGGATGAAGGCCGTCTGAACAAACAGGCTGCACAGGCCTTCCTGATGCGCTATTATCTCTATCGTTCTGACTTTGCCAATGCATTGGCTCTGGCCAAGGAGATCCGTGATAGCGGTGAGTTCTCTTTGCCTACAACCAGCTATGCAAATGCCTTCTTGGTATCTAACCAGCTGAACTCAGAGGTGATCTTGAGCCATACCTATCTGGAAAATACATCCAATGATCTCTATTTGCCTCCTTTCATGCCGAATGCAGTCGGTGGCTGGTCATCCGTCGTACCGACAGTCGATTTGGTGGAGAGTTATGAAATGAAAGATGGACGCACCATTGAAGAGGCAAAGGCTACGGGAGACTATGACGAAACCAATCCGTTTGTGAACCGTGATCCACGTCTGCGTGCTACGGTTCTGTATCCGGGGCAAGTCTATGACGATGCCTACAAGACATTGCCTGACGGTTGCTACAATTCCTTGCAGCAGTTGCTGAGTGACGGCAGTAAGAATGCCGACTATGGTACAAATGCTGATAATGCTTCGAAGACAGGTCTGCAATTCAAGAAATTTGTACAGAACCTGACTCAGTTCACGGATATCAATAGTGCAACGATGCACTTCCCGGTGATCCGGTATGCGGAGATCCTGTTGACGATTGCCGAGTGTGACATCGAGTTGAATCAGAATCTGGATGAGGCTGTCGCTTGTATGAATCAGGTCCGTAATCGAGCCGGTATGCCGGATGTGAATACAGCCAAGTATAACAGCCAGAGTACGTTGCGTGAATTGGTTCGTCGTGAGCGTCGCGTGGAGTTTGCCGGTGAGGGTCTGCGCCGTGCCGACTTGAAGCGTTGGGGTATCCTGACCTCCACGTTGCAGGGCTTTGAGATCCGTCGCTATGATGGTACCGTCAAGAGCACTATCAATGCGGAGGGCGACTATGACGTACAGATCTCTGGTATCAATGTGGTCAGTGGTGAAACCTATAATTTCAAACAACACAATGAGTTGTTGCCGATTCCATTGACACAGCTGGAGATCAACAGCAATTTGAAACAGAACGATGGATACTAATGTGTAATGGGAAATGGGGAGCAGCTCTTTTCATGGAGCCTGCTCCTCATTTTTTTTTTCGGGTCATGGAAGAATTGTCAAGAATAGGACGGCTTTGTGCGAAAATAGGAATCTGTTGCGGATGGCTGCTTCTGGCAACTTGCCGACCGGATGCCTCGTCTGTAACAGCGGTATGTGAACAACTCCCTGCTGTTTTTCCTGATTATCGGGAGGTGACCATCCCTTGTAACATGGCACCTCTCAACTTCCGCTTGCCGGGGACTGACTGGTTAGAGGTATGTGTGGAGCTGGACGGGACATGTCTGGGACGTGTCCGGGGTAAAGGGTTGGCAGCATTTCCAGAGAAAGAGTGGCACGCGTGGCTGGCACAGGGTCGGGGTAGTGCGTTGCGACTGACCGTGACGGCTTGGAGCAAACAGCATCCGGAGGGCCTCCGTTATCAGCCTTTTCATGTGTATATCTCAATGGATTCGATTGATTCGTACATTGTCTATCGCCTCATTGAACCCGGCTATGAACTTTGGCACAGGATGGGAATCTATCAGCGTGACCTCACCTCTTTTGATGAAAAGGTGATAGTGACGAACCGACAGAATCAGGATGGTTGCGTAAATTGTCACGCATTCTGCCAGTATGACCCTTCGTTATTCATGTTTCATGCGCGGGGAGTCCAGGGAACCACTGTTCTCGTGCAGGAGGGGGAACCCTCCCGACTTGATTTGGCCCAGTTGCCTCCTTATCGTGCAGGCACCTATCCCTATTGGCATCCCTCCGGACGTTATCTGCTGTTTTCCGCCAATGATACCCATCAATCTTTTTATCACTTCGGACAGATGCCGGTCGAAGTGTATGATCTGGCCTCTGATCTGATGATTTATGACCGGCAGGAAAAGCGCGTGTTGCAAGATCCCCGTTTTTCTACGGAGGAACAGTTGGAGACCTTTCCCTGTTTTTCACCGGCCGGTGACCGTCTCTATTTCTGTGTGGCCCCTTTCCGGAAAATGCCGATGGAGAACCGGACGTTGCGTTATGCGTTGTGCGCGGTCGATTTTGATGCGGCGACCGGTCAGCTAGGGGAGGTGGTGGATACCCTGTATGCACCTGACAGGCAGGGAGGAAGTGCCTCTTTTCCACGTATCTCTCCAGACGGACGTTTTCTGCTTTATACGGAATCGGAGTGTGCGACTTTCCCCATTTGGCATAAAGAGGCCGATTTGCAGATGATTCGTCTGGCTGATGGCAGGAAAATGGATACGACACCCCTGCATAGCGATGAGTCTGAGAGTTATCACTGCTGGTCGTCGAATGGCCGTTGGGTCGTTTTCAGCAGCCGTCGCTTGGACGGACGTTATACACGTCTCTACTTGGCTGCTGTCGATTCTGTGGGACATTTTGGTAAACCTTTCTTATTGCCCCAGTCGGATCCGGATGAAAATAATTGGCGGTTAAAATCGTACAATATTCCCGAATTTGTACGGGGAGCTGTCCGGTTGAATGGCCGGAAAGTACGTTCTTTGTTTGATCAACCTTCGGAAAAGCTATGAAACGATTCTCAATTTGGACTTATGTATATGGCACCTGTGGGCTGCTGGTGTGGGCCTGTTTCTATTTTGTCTATCCCGAAACATTGGGACAGGTGGAAAGAGACAGTTTCTTTGTCTGGACACCGGACTATCTGCAAAGCCAATGGGAACAGGGTCTGAGTGCCCTGTTCCGTCTGTCAGTTGATTTCGTGGGACAGTTTTTCCGCTGGCGTGAAGTGGGAGCCACCCTGCTGACGTTAGGGGTAGTTATCGTGTGGTGGGGGCTCTCTGTTCTATGGCGGTTTTTGCCCCTGCTTCATACCCGTGGAAAACGGATCGGAGAGCTCTTGTTGTGGTGGATGCTTCTGTTGGTCTGTTTCTCTTCTCCGACGGCTCGTCAGCGTGAACGACGCATTGCCTTTGAACAGGCCGCTACGGCACAGGATTGGAACTGGATTTTGGGGCATGCCGTTGATGGGGAGATCCGACAAGACCCTTTATTACAGAAATATCTCTTGTTGGCCTTGGCCGAACAAAACCGGTTACAGCCCAACCTATCCCGTCTGTCAGGCCTTACCGCGGAATCGTTTTGTTACACACCACCCAAAACTGCCGAGGAGCGTTACTTCAATGCCCTTCTCTATCGTTCGTTGGGCATCTACAATGAGTATGTGCACCAACTGTTTGAAGTGGGTATCCAGTCGCCGGACGGAGTGACCTTCGGAACGTTGCGCCTCTGTGTGGATGGCTATTTGAAAATGGGGAATGCGCGTTTGGCTGAGAAATATTTGACCCTGCTGGACCGTGCAACCTGTCATGGGAGTTGGGTCACTTCGCGAAAGAGATTGCTGGCAGCCTTGCAAGCAGATCCGGTTGAGACGCCAGAACGTAGTCCGCATGATTTGTTTGTCGGTTCCTATCCCTTTAGACAGGAGCTGGAATTACTCCTAAATGACAATCCGGAGAATCGGGTGGCACTCCACTATCTGGAGGCTCTCCAAGCCATTTCCCTTAATAGTAAAAAGTAAAAAAGTAAAGACGTAAGGTTTTTCCTCTTTACATCAGAAAAAAATCCCTTATTCAGGAATACTGGACAGAAATGGATAGGCTCAAGAAATAGAAAAAGGGAGAACCTAACGGCAATACGCCGAAAGATTCTCCGGATTGACAGATCCTATGCAAATAGGATCGTTTATTTTTTCAGTGCTGCCTTGATCTGCGGAAGTGCGGCTTGGATATCGGCAATACGACGGGCATCACTCGGGTGTGTGCTCATGAATTCCGGTGTGGTGCCACTGCCACTGGCTGACATTTTCTTCCAGAAGGTAACGGCTACGTCCGGATTGTAACCGGCCATGGCCATGAACACCAGACCCATGTAGTCCGCCTCTGTCTCGTGTTTGCGGGAGAAGGGCAACATCACGCCATATTGGGCTCCTACACCATATACGGTGCTGGCCACATTCTGTACGGCCGCACTCCGGTTCTGTACGGCCGCACCGACGATCGCTGCACCATATTGCGCCATGAGCTGCTGGCTCATCCGTTCATTGCTGTGCTTGGCCACGGCGTGTGCTACTTCATGACCGATTACGACTGCGAGCTCATCATCTGAGGAAACCAGTTTCATCAATCCTTCATACACCACGATCTTGCCGCCCGGCATACAGAATGCGTTCACCTGATCATCCTTTACCAAATTGAATTCCCAGGCAAAGTTCTTCACTTCGTCTGACATGCCGTTGTTTTTCAGATAGGTCTCTGTGGCTGTCGCGATCTTCTTTCCGACGCGCGTCACCATGGCTGTCTGTGTAGAGTTGGTGGATTTCGTGGCTGTCTTGATGTATTCATTGTATTGCGTCAGACTGGATGTCAACACTTCGCTGTCTGATACGAGCAACACCTGCTTACGTCCGGTCAATGGTACGCTGGAACATCCTGCCAGTAACAGCAGGGTCAAAGCAAAAAACACGATTTTTTTCATCATTCCTCCTTTTGTTTGTATTCATGGCGACAAAAGTACGATTTTAATCAATAGGAGAAATCCGTCTCTTATAATTTATCTACAAAAAAAACTGGCCTGCTTTGCATATTTATTCAAATAGTATCCGTATCTTTGTCCCTGTTTTTGCATAAATATACAAAATGAGCACGAAAAAGGAACGTTTGGAAGTTATTTGCAGAGTATTGCGCACGGAAGCGATCGGCAGTCAGGATGAATTGTTGAAACAATTGGAGCAGAGAGGTTTCTCGGTGACTCAGTCCACACTTTCGCGCGATATACGCAAGTTGAAGGTTATCAAAGTGCATGATAAGGAGGGCAATTATGCATATCGCTTGCCGGAATATGCATCCTCTTTGCAGTTGAAGCCGTCACCTTCCATGCGTGTGGAGGTGGAAAAGGCACAGCTGAACGTAGAGTTTTCCGGTAATCTGGCTGTGGTTCATACACGTCCCGGATATGCGATGGGAATCGCTTCAGACATCGATACCCAATCGCCCTATGAGATATTGGCGACCATAGCGGGTGATGATACCATTCTGGTGATTCCCCGTGAAGGAATCAGCCGCGACGAGGTGGTACATGCCTTGGCGCAGTTCTTATGATCACATGTGCAAAGATGACAAAAGAGGTAAGGAATAAAACGAAAGAAACATACAATGAAAGAGGAACAAGAAATTGATGTTATGATTGCAGAGGCGTCGCATGAGGTGTATGTGGACACGATCCTGCAGACGATAGAGGAGGCGGCCAAGGTACGTGGTACCGGTATTGCGAAGCGCACGCACGAATATGTGGCCCAAAAGATGAAAGAGGGTAAGGCTGTCATTGCATTGGCGGGGACGGAGTTTGCCGGTTTCAGTTACATCGAGTCGTGGGGTAACAAGCAGTATGTGACGACGTCGGGTCTGATTGTCCATCCCAAATTCCGTCATTTGGGTGTGGCCAAACGTATCAAGGATATGACCTTCCGGTTGGCCCGGATGCGCTGGCCGAAAGCAAAGATCTTCAGTCTGACCTCGGGTGCGGCTGTGATGAAGATGAATACGGAACTGGGGTATGTACCGGTGACTTTCGCTGATCTGACCGATGATGAAGCATTCTGGCGTGGCTGCAACGGTTGCATCAATCATGACATCTTGGAGCGGACAGGACGTAAATACTGCATCTGTACCGCTATGCTCTATGATCCGGCCGATCCCCATCGGGCACAACGTGAACAACAGGGACGGCAACAACAACAATAAACAGAAAAGTATCAATCGTATAAATTAATAAGAAGAGATGAAGAAGAAAGTAGTCGTTGCCTTCAGCGGGGGATTGGATACCTCGTTTACGGTGATGTATTTGGCCAAGGAAAAGGGCTATGAAGTGTATGCAGCTTGTGCCAACACGGGTGGATTCAGTGCCGAGCAACTGAAACAGAACGAAGAGAATGCTTACAAGCTGGGCGCTACAAAATATGTGACATTGGACGTGACACATGAATACTATGAGAAGAGTTTGAAATACATGGTGTTCGGCAATGTGTTGCGTAACGGAACGTATCCGATCTCTGTCAGCTCAGAGCGTATTTTCCAGGCATTGGCGATTGCCCGTTATGCGAATGAGATTGGCGCGGATGCCATCGCTCATGGTTCGACAGGTGCCGGTAACGACCAGATTCGTTTCGATATGACCTTCCTGGTGTTGGCTCCGAATGTAGAGATCATCACATTGACCCGCGACATGGCATTGAGCCGTGACTACGAGATCAACTATCTGAAAGAGCATGGTTTCGAGGCTGATTTCACCAAGTTGAAATATTCTTATAATGTCGGTCTGTGGGGTACCTCTATCTGCGGTGGCGAAATTCTTGACTCAGCAAAGGGATTGCCTGAGAGCGCCTACTTGAAACAAGTGACGAAAACAGGCAGCGAGCAGTTGCGACTGGAGTTCAAGAAGGGTGAGATCTATGCCGTCAACGGAGAGGTCTTTGAGGACAAGATCAAAGCGATCCAGAAGGTGGAAGAGATCGGTGCTGCCTATGGCATTGGCCGTGACATGCACGTGGGAGATACCATCATCGGTATCAAGGGACGTGTCGGCTTTGAGGCAGCCGCTCCGATGCTGATCATCGGTGCACACCGTTTCCTGGAGAAATATACGTTGAGCAAGTGGCAGCAGTACTGGAAAGACCAGGTAGGTAACTGGTATGGCATGTTCCTGCATGAGAGCCAGTATCTGGAGCCTGTGATGCGTGACATCGAGGCCATGTTGCAGGAATCCCAGCGGAATGTCAACGGTGTCGTGACATTGGAGTTGCGTCCGTTGTCCTTCTCTACAGTGGGCGTAGAGTCAAAAGACGATCTGGTGAAGACCAAGTTCGGCGAATATGGCGAGATGCAGAAGGGTTGGACGGCCGAAGATGCCAAAGGCTTCATCAAGGTGACATCCACTCCGCTGCGTGTGTATTATACAAATCATAAGGAAGAATCGATATGATCAAGTGCGGAATTATCGGTGGTGCAGGTTATACAGCAGGCGAATTGATTCGTCTGCTGCTCAACCATCCGGATGTAGAGATCGTGTTTGTAAACAGTAGCAGCAATGCGGGTAACAAGGTGACTGATGTGCACGGTGGTTTGTTTGGAGAGACGGATCTGGTCTTTACCGATGAGTTGCCGCTCGATCAGATTGATCTGCTCTTCTTCTGTACGGCCCATGGCGACACGAAGAAGTTTATGGAGAGTCATGAAGTGCCCGAGGCGTTGAAGATCATTGACCTCAGCATGGACTATCGGTTGGCTTCTCCGGAGCATGATTTCATCTATGGTCTGCCTGAATTGAACCGTCGTCGTATCTGCAAATCAAAACATGTCGCAAACCCGGGCTGTTTTGCCACTTGTATCCAGCTGGGCATTTTGCCGTTGGCCAAACATCATCTGTTGAATGCTGATCTGCATGTCCATGCGATTACCGGTTCAACCGGTGCCGGTGTGAAGCCGTCTGCTACGTCGCATTTCAGCTGGCGTAATGACAACATCTCGATCTACAAGCCCTTTACGCATCAGCATCTGGCTGAGATCCATCAGAGCCTTTGCCAGCTGCAACCCGATTTGAACGCTCACTTGAATTTTATTCCTGTGCGCGGCAATTTCTCACGCGGTATCTTTGCCACCATTTATATGGATTGTCCGTTGGAGTTGGATGAGGTCCGTCAGCTCTACGAAGACTACTACGATGATCACCATTTCACGTTTGTGACAGACAAGAATCTGGATCTGAAGCAGGTGGTGAATACCAACAAATGTCTGCTGAATTTGCAGAAGATTGAGGGTAAATTGCTGATCACCTCCTGCATCGACAATCTGCTGAAAGGAGCGAGTGGTCAGGCCGTGCACAACATGAATCTATTGTTTAACTTGGAAGAAACGGTCGGCCTTCATCTGAAGCCGTCGGCTTTCTAATCATATCATACGATGAAATTATTCGATGTATATCCTTTATTCAATGTAGAGATCGTCAAGGGACGGGGGTGCCACGTATGGGACAAGGAGGGTACGGAATACCTGGATCTGTATGGGGGGCATGCCGTTATCTCAGTCGGCCATAGCCATCCGACCTATGTAAAGGCGATTTCCGATCAGGTGAGCAAGTTGGGTTTTTATTCCAACTCAGTCATCAACAGCCTCCAGCAGAAGCTGGCCGATAAGTTGGGCCCGGCATCTGGCTATGATGAGTATTCGCTTTTCCTGATCAACTCCGGTGCGGAGGCAAATGAGAATGCCCTCAAACTGGCTTCGTTCCATAACGGTAAGAAACGGGTGTTGGCGTTGCGTCATGCGTTTCACGGTCGTACATCGGCTGCTGTGCGTGTGACAGACAATCCGAAGATCATTGCACCGGTCAATGAAGGTCTCTCTGTGACCTATTTGCCGCTCAATGATGCAGCTGCTTTTGAAGCGGAGTTGAAGAAAGGGGATGTCTCTTCTGTCATTATCGAAGGTATTCAGGGTGTGGGTGGCATTCAGGTGCCGGATGACACTTTCATGCAGGATCTGCGTGCGCTCTGTACAAAATATCAGGCTTGTCTGATTCTTGATGAGATCCAGTCTGGTTATGGCCGTAGCGGTAAATTTTTCGCTCATCAGTACACGGGTATACGACCGGATATCATAACTGTGGCCAAGGGTATTGCCAACGGTTTCCCGATGGGGGGTGTGCTGATCAGTCCGATCTTCAAGCCCGTATATGGTATGTTGGGTACCACATTCGGAGGCAATCATTTGGCGTGTGCAGCTGCAATAGCAGTCTTGGATATCATGCAGGAAGAGCAGCTGGTCGATAATGCCGCCAAAGTGGGTACCTATTTGATGAATGAATTGAAACAGTTGCCAGGGATCAAGGAGATCCGTGGCCGTGGTCTGATGATCGGTATAGAATTTGAGCAGTCTATCAAAGAGATCCGTAGCAAGCTGTTGTTTGAAGAGCATGTCTTTACGGGTGTGGCCGGAACGAACACGATCCGTCTGTTGCCTCCGCTCTGTCTGACGATGGAAGAGGCTGCTGACTTCTTGACCCGCTTTAAGAAGGTTCTGTAATTTTATATCGCTTTTCAGAGAATATATACTGCATGGGTCAAGTAAGTACTATTGCTCGGACCAAGTCAGTATATATTCTTTGGAAAGTAAGTACGATTGTCTCTCTCTCCGTTTAAGCATCCTTTTCTAT
>JBJECC010000043.1:0-16643 GCA_051870655.1 Parabacteroides sp.
ACCCATCGATCCGGCATACTGAATCTTCGTATAACGCGGGATCAGTTTTTTCCACATCGAATAGTATCGGTTGACATTCCGTTCATAACGCGCCTGTGACCAAAGCGGGACAGATACGCACACCAACAAGAGGCTAAAAATCAACTGTCTCATACGTATAGTCCTCCGGAGTCAAGGTAAACAACAAATAATTCCGTTTCGCCATATTGGCACAGCCATAATAGATGATACCGTCGCCAAACAGATCCACAGCCGTCACCGCATGGTTGTGGGCATGCAGACAACAGAGCAACGTAGGGAACCGCTTGATATAATGCTGGAACACATCTTTCACATTGTTGTCGAACTGTTCGTTGCCGGGCGGTGCGTGCATCACACAAATCGTCCGTTGCCCCGGAACGCTCTGATCCAGCTCATCCTGCAAGAAACCGAAATCAGGAACGGGATGTGAATAGTCATATTCAATGGCATTCGTATTGAGACAGACAAACCGGACATCATGCGCCAAAAAGGAAAAATTCTCCTCTCCGAAAATCTCCTCATACACCTGACCCCCATTCCCGATGGCATCATGGTTGCCGATCAACCCCACATAGGGCACCTTCAACTCCTCCAACAACCTCACACACCATTCAAACTCCTTTTTCAATCCAAACTCCGTGTAGTCGCCCCCATGGATCACAAAGTCAATGTCCTCCCTCCGATTCACCGCTTCCACAAACAGACGTGTCTCGTCGTAGGCACGTTGTGTGTCGCCCACCCAGACAAACCGGATCGTATCCTTGTCCCGACAAGCGGCTTCAATCCGTGGAATCTGGACGGCATGGATGTGTGTCGGGGTATCTCCGTCCAGTCGTCCGTCGTACGGATGATAGTCGATCAGATCACATCCGCCGACAGCCGACAAGAGAGCCATCACAGTTCCCAATTTCAAAAATGTAGTCCATCTTGTTTTCATCATGGCAAATGTACCGATTCCATCATGACTGAAAAAGAGAAGAATCACTCTAAAATTGGTCTATATCGCCCATTTGCCACTGTTCCGAAACAGTACTCTTATCTTGCCATGAGTTTCTTGAATAGGTCTTGTTTCCGATCTTGTATTGGGCGATATAGGCACTACGGGCAGATGGAGGAAACGGGATCTTCCGTCCATTGATACTATAAAGTGCAATCACATCCGCCTTTGGCTCGATTGTTGCGTATGGCAGAGATCAGATCGGCATCGATCTGCGTCTGTAAATCGCTGACAATAGAATCTTGCTTTCATAAATACATTTTGCCTTTCCATGTTGTCTTTTGATTCACTAATGCCTTCTCATTTTGCGTTTACCTTGTTATATTCGTCATCACCGACTGGCTCCAACCACTCATTGGAAAGATGGAGCCGCCTCCATACACCAGCATCACCTTTTTGCCGTAATGCTCCAGTTCCTTACTCAGATTGCCTAACGCTTCCTCACCGAAATAGAGTTTCGTGGGATTGTGAAATGTAAAATTGCCTAACATGATTATCTGTTTTATTGATATACGTAATGTTTTTCCTAATTAAATCCTTATAGATTATTTTAATCATCCTTTTGATGATGCAAAAATAGGAATGTAATAGCCATCACATGATACCAATAATTGGGCAGATATAACCAATTTTGCGGTTCTTCTTTCGTTTCCCCAGATGGTACGTACGGTCCGCCTGATACGGGACTACCACGTAGAACTGACGATGACCATCCCGGCCCGTGGGTTCACCTGGTATGTGGCGGAGGAATGACGAAATCGAGAGAACATCCTTGTATGTAGGAAGTACAGCCTATTGCTTATCCGGCAATAGGCTGTTTCATTATTCCTGCAACACCCTATTAATTGGCTCATTATCTTTATTCATAGACCGTCTGCACGTCGTCAAACGATCGTTTGACCTATATCAAACGATTGATTGACCCATATCAAACGATCGTTTGACATCATCCGGACACCTTTTGAAAGCCCATCCTTTAGGATTGTGAATCATCATGTTCGTGGATAGTAGCAATCGCGCATCAAGCACAGAGAAGAATATAGGGGGAACTGTCCTAAAACACGACAAAAAAGGCCGATCTGTCTCTTTTCGAGTACCATAAGCACAAAAGGCAAATTCTGAGGAAAAATCGGACACTGGAGTACAGGAAAGTCATGGTATTTTTGCAGCAGTTTCGGAGAAGGACTGATTCCGAAGCAAAAAAAAGGAACATACAGAAAAAAGGTTGGGAACAATAAAAAGACATGAGACAGGTAATCGTAAAAGCAGTGGATTCCAAGCAGAGGATGAGGGACTTCGTCAGGCTACCCCATCGGTTGTATGCCGGTTGTCCCTACTATGTTCCGGATTTGGACTCCGATATTTCAGACGCATTCGACCCGAAAAAGAATGCCGGATTGGAATTTTCAGACATACAGCCCTTCGTAGCCTACGATCAGGCCGGCACGGCCATCGGGCGCATTGCTGCCATCATCAACCATCATGCCAATGAGAAATGGGACACGAAAAATGTCCGTTTTGGATTCATCGAGTTCATTGATGAGGCAGAGGTCCCGGCAGCCCTGTTGCAAGCCGTAGCGGCCTGGGGAAAATCACATGGCATGACCCACATCCAAGGGCCGATGGGCATCTGTGATTTTGACAAAGAGGGGATGTTGGTGGAGGATTTCGACCAGACAGGTTCGGCCGTCACCCTCTATAACCCCGCCTACTATCCCCGCCACCTCGAACGGTTAGGATTCAAGAAAGAGGTCGATTGGATACAGATCCAGTTTCAGATACCCTCCACCCTACCGGCCAAATATGAGCGGGTCACCCGACTCTCCAAGGAGCTGTTCGGTCTGAGAACCCGGAAGCTGACCCAGCGGGAAATCCTGCAAGAGGGGTACGGCAAACGGGTGTTCGACCTGCTCAACCGGGCCTATGCTCCTCTCTTCGGCTATACGCAACTGTCCGAAAAGCAGATCGACACCTTTCTGAAGCGATACATCCCACTGGTGGACAAACGGATGATCTCGATCGTGGAAAACGAGAAGAGAGAGCTGATCGGTGTAGCCATCACCATGAACAGCCTCACGAAGGCCCTGCAGAAAGCGAAAGGGCTGCTGTGGCCCTTCGGATGGTTCTACCTGCTGCGTGCCCTGACCTGGCAACGGGAGGCGAAGGCCGAACTGCTGCTGATCGCTGTCCATCCCGACTATCAGGGACTTGGCGTGAATGCCCTGTTCTTCACGGATCTCCTGCCCATCTTTCAGGCAAACGGAATCCGTTGGGCGGAAACGGCTCCCCAGTTAGAAACCAATGTACGGGAGCTGTCGCAATGGGCGCCCCTGCATCCCACTTTTGTCAAACGGAGAAGATGTTACATTAAAAAAATAGAAGATTAGCATGGAACAAAACAGAGTTGTAATCACAGGCATGGGAATCTGGTCCTGCCTCGGCACCCAGCTTGACGAGGTGTGCCGCTCACTCTATGAAGGGAAGAGCGGTGTCATCTTCAGCCCGGAGCGGGAAGCAGCCGGATTCCGTTCTGCCTTATGTACGGACGTACCTCGTCCGGACCTGAAGCCCTACGTGACACGGAACCAGCGGCAGTTCATGCCGGAGGAGGCGCAATATGCCTACATGGCTACCCGACAGGCATTGGAGAATGCCCGGCTTGATGAGGATTACCTTTCGGCCCATGAAGTGGGGCTGATCTACGGAAACGACTCCGTGGCAGAAGCCACCATGCAGGGGCTCGACAAGTTCCGTGCCTTCCACAGCACTGCGGCCTGTGGCAGTGGGACCATCTTTCAATCTATGAACTCCACAGTCACCATGAACTTAGCATGCCTATTCAAGCTGCGGGGTATCAACTTGACCGCCTCGGCAGCTTGTGCCTCAGGCTCCCACTCCATCGGGCTGGCAGCCTTGCTCATCCGCAACGGACTACAAGAGTGTGTCATCTGCGGAGGAGCACAAGAGACCAACATGTACAGTGTGGCCGCTTTTGACGGCATCCAGTCCTTCTCCGTCCGCAACGGAGAGCCGCAGAAAGCCAGCCGCCCGTTCGACCGCGAACGGGACGGTCTGGTGCCGGGAGGTGGTGCCGCCACAGTGATTCTTGAAAGTTATGATCATGCCGTGCGGCGTGGTGCCCCCATCTGGGGTGAAATAGTCGGCTGGGGCTTCTCCAGCAACGGCGACCATATCTCGACCCCCAACGTCGAGGGGCCGGCCCGTTCCTTAGAGCGTTGCCTCAAACACAGCGGCATCCAACCGGATCAGATCGGCTACATCAATGCCCATGCCACATCCACCCGTATCGGTGACGCCCGTGAAGCACAGGCCATCGCACGTATCTTCGGCGATCTGAACACACCTGTCACCTCCACCAAGAGCCAGACCGGGCATGAGATGTGGATGGCAGGAGCCAGCGAGATCATCTACTCGATGCTGATGATGAAGCATGACTTCATTGCCGGGAACCTCAACTTCGAGCATCCCGACGAAGAGACGGCCTGCCTGCACATCATCCCCGAACGGATAGAGACCCACTTCGATCTGTTCCTCTCCAACTCGTTCGGATTCGGAGGAACCAATTCGACACTCCTTGTAAAAAACATTCAATAATCATTCTAACTCAACAACAACATGACACGACAAGAAATAGAAACAAAAGTAAACAGCCTGCTGGCAGAAGAGTTTGAGAAAGAGACAAGCGACATCACTCCGGAGGCCAATCTGAAAGAGGCGCTCAGTTTAGACAGCCTCAGCCTCGTCGATCTGGTCGCCCTCATCCAACAGACCTACAAAATAACCATACCGGTGGCAGACCTCCATTCCATCCAGACGTTCAACGATCTCTATGACTACATAGAGCAACACCTGCCATCGGAATGATCCCTTACGAGATTGAACAACTCATCCCACAGCGGGCTCCGATCCGTATGGTGGACCGCCTGCTGGAGGTATCGGAGGGAAAGGCATGCTGCGGTCTGCTGGTGAACTGGAGAAACCGGTTCCTCGAATTGGACGGAAGCATGTCCGCCGAAGGGGTGATCGAGCACATCGCCCAGTCAGCCTCCGCCCTGTTCGGCTACGAGGCACGACAGGCCGGGCGGGAGGCTCCCCCACTGGCCTACATCGGCGAAGTACGGAACTTCCGTTGCCTCCGCCGTCCCCATGCCGGAGAATGGCTGCAAACGACCATCCGGACAGGACCGACCGTAGGCGATGTGACACTCCTGACTGCAGAAGTAAAGATAAACGATGAGGTGATTGCCCTCACCGAACTGAAAATAGCAATGGTTTGACATCTCCTAAAAACAGAGTAGCGATTATGCGGCTTGAAAATGATTATTACACATGGACCGGTCAGGAACCGACCTATATGGAGGGTGTGTTCCGGCTCCGTCTGCAAAAAGATTGTCCGGTCTATCAGGGCCATTTCCCCGGAAATCCGGTTGCTCCCGGTGTCTGTAACATGCAGGTGATCCGGGAGTGTGCGGAGCAATTGGCGGGTTGTAAACTGTATGTCCGCCACCTCAAGAAATGCCGCCTGATAACGGTCTTGAAACCGGATAACCAATCGGAACTGACCGTTTCAGTGCGTCTCTCCCCGACCAGTACGGGCTATCTCTGTAGAGCGGAGATGCGGGACAGCGATTGTATCTATGTAATCTATCAAGGAGAATTGAGCAGAGAAGAAAGATGAAATACGACGTGATTATCATAGGAAGCGGATTGGGCGGCCTGGAATGTGCCTACCTATTGTCCAAAGCGGGAAGAAGTGTGCTGGTTGTCGAACAGGCAGCCACTCCGGGCGGTTGCCTGCAGAGCTATCGCCGGCACGGCCTCTCCTACGACACGGGACTCCATTACGTAGGCGGACTGGACGAAGGGCAATCGCTGCATGCCATTTTCCGGTATCTCGGCCTGTTGGAACTGCCCTGGAAACGGCTGGATGCTGACGGCTTCGACCGGGTGACAATCGGTGGGCAGACTTTTCTGTACGCAGAGGGGTTCGAAGAGTTCGGACGCCGCATGTCCGACTACTTTCCAGCGGAACGGACAGCCATCCGGGATTATGTGGAACTGCTGAAAAAGACTTCCGGGCAGGAGCTACAGGGGTTGAATCCCTCTTTTCATCAGATGGAGAGCCTGACGGAAATGATTCACCGAAGTGCCTGGGGATACCTCAATGAGCAATTCCGGGATCCGCTGTTGCGCGACGTGCTGAGCGGAACCTCCCTGAAAATGGAACTTCGGAAAGAGTCGTTGCCGCTCTTTACATTCCTCCATGGGAACTGCAGTTTCATCGAAAGCAGTTGGCGACTGCAAGGAAGCAGCTCGCTGTTGGTGGACAAACTGTGTGAGGGAATCCGGCAACAGGGGGGAACGATCCGTTGCAAATGCCGGGCGGAGGAGTTGGTGGAGAAAGCGGGGAAAATCCGTCTCCTCCAATGTGCCGACGGAGAGACCTACGAAGCCGATTGGTTCATCAGTGATCTGCATCCGGCTCTCACCAACCGGTTGATCCGACAGAGCGAACGGATGAGACCCATCTACCGGCATCGTATCACCGCTCTGGAAAACACGTTCGGTATCTTTACGGTATCGCTGACTCTCAAACCGGGACAACTACGATACCGCAACTGGAACCAGTATGTCTATACACGGCCGGATGTCTGGTCGGCAGACAACCAAGGGGTCTCCCAACTCCTTATCAGTTGCCGCGTACCGGAAGATGGCAGTGACTATATGCGGCAGATGGACCTGCTGACCCCCACACCCTGCCACCATTGGCCAGCGAGCCAATACGACTTGAGAAAGCAAGGTGATTCGGACTATACACGACAAAAGGAGGAGATGGCAGAGGCTTGCCTCCGGCTGGCCAATGAGCAGCTGCCTCTACTGGAGTGTACAGAGAGTTACCATGCCAGTACACCGCTCACATGGCAACGTTATACGGGCATACCGGAGGGATCGGCCTATGGCGTTCGGAAAGACTATCGGAATCCATTGGCCACCCTGCTCTCACCCTGCACACCCCTGCCCAACCTGCTGCTGACAGGCCAAAGCCTGATACTGCATGGGGTACACGGTGTGACCATGACGGCTCTCTACACCAGTGCGCAGCTGATGGGACGAGAGGCTATTTGGAAGATTATCAATCAATAGATCAGATCATGAAAAGGATTCTTTTACTCATTGCAGGCGTGATCAGTTGTCTGACCGCAACTGCACAAACCGAAGTAGGCAAGATCAGCTTGATACCCCAAGTGGGTCTATCGACCGCACGGACCAGTGGCGATCTGACGAACTACAAAGCCGGCTGGTGTACAGGGCTTTCCTTGGAATATCAATTATCCCATCCTGTCAGTCTGTCTGCAGGTGCCCTGTTTTCCATGGAGGGTGGGAAGATCAAACACACGGACCGTAAACTGTTCTTGGACTATGTGAACATTCCGCTTCTGGCCCAATACTATGTGGTGGAGGGGTTTGCCGTAAAGGCCGGCATACAGGTGGGGTTTCAAGTCTATGGCAAGGAGAAGGTCAATGGTGAGTTCATCCCGTTGGATGTATCCAAAAACAAAGTCGGCTTTGCCTTTCCCATCGGTCTCTCCTATGAATATGCCCGCTTTGTGTTGGATGCCCGTTACAACATCGGGGTGACGGATATGCTGGACATGCCAGACCGCAGTTCACGCAGTCAGAACATGATGATTACAATCGGTTATAAATTCGTCTTATAATACACTTTGTTATGAAATACGCATTAGTGACAGGAGGCAGCCGGGGAATCGGACGAGCTGTCTGTGTGAAATTGGCCCAGAACGGCTACTATGTACTGATCAACTATGTCAGCCAGGAAGAGGAGGCCCGAAAGACCCTGGAGCTTGTCCGTGAGGCGGGACAGGATGGGGAACTGCTCCGGTTTGATGTCAGCCGGCAGGAAGAGGTGACCCAAGTGCTGGAGGCATGGAAAAGCCGCCATCCGGACGAATACATTGAGGTGTTGGTCAACAATGCCGGTATCCGGCGCGACAATATCTTGGCATTCATGCCCGTGGAGGATTGGAAACGTGTGCTGGACGTGACTCTCAACGGTTTCTACCATACGACACAAGCCCTGTTGCAGCCGATGTTAAGGCACAAATATGGGCGGATCATCAACATGGCCAGTGTGAGCGGCCTGAAGGGATTGCCCGGACAAACCAATTACGCGGCTGCCAAAGGAGGACTGATTGCCGCCACCAAGGCCCTCGCCTTAGAGATTGCCCGCAAACATGTGACGGTCAACGCCGTGGCACCCGGATTCATTGAGACGGACATGACACAGGGCATTGACCGGGAGGCCTTGACCAAACTGATTCCGGCAGCCCGTTTCGGCAAACCGGAAGAGGTGGCAGAGGTGATCGCTTTCTTGGCTTCTCCCCAAGCCAGCTACATCACCGGTGAAGTGATCTCCGTCAATGGAGGTCTCTACACCTAACAGGCAGATGATTCGGACAGACACAACCTACTAACATTACAGGACATGAAACAAGACAAGATCAAATCGACCTACAAATCCAACGACACGGAAGAGTGGCTGGACCGCGTGTGGACACGCCCCATCGGATATGCATGGGCTTGCCTGTTCAAACGTCTCGGCATACACCCTAACACGGTGACTGTTCTTTCCATGCTCATCGGTGCCAGTTCCGCATTTTTCTTCGCACATGGTTCATACCGTACCGAGGGCATGACCGGACTATGGTACAACATCGCCGCCATCTGTCTGCTGGCCTGGGCCAACTTCTACGACAGTGCAGACGGGCAACTGGCCCGCATGACCGGACAGAAGACCCGTCTGGGCCGTATATTGGACGGAGCAGCCAGTGAGGTGTGGTTCATTCCGATTTATGTAGGTCTGGTCTATCGTTTTTATTGCCATCATGACCTGGAGTTCGGTTGGTTGGGATGGGAGAACAATCTGGTCTATTCTTCCATCGCGACTCTCTGGTTCTTCCTGTTGGTGCTCTATTCCGGCTTCGTCTGCCACAGCCGGCAGTGTGCCTTGGCCGATTACTACCGGCAGATCCATCTCTTCTTCCTCCAAGGCAAGAAGGGGAGCGAGCTGGACACGTCGTCCACCCAACAGGCATTGTATGACCGGACACCCTGGACCGGAAACATTCTATGGAAACTATTCTTAAAAAGCTACATCAACTATACGCAAGGACAAGAGCAACGAACCCCTGCGTTCCAACGGCTCTGGTCCGGTCTGATCCGGAAGTATGGTACAGACACGGCCTTCCCCCGTGCCTTCTGCGACCAGTTCCGTGCCCAGTCGTTGCCGTTGATGAAATGGACCAATATATTGACTTTTAATACCCGCGCCATCGTACTTTACGTGACTTGCCTGGCCGATCTGCCTTGGGTCTATTTCCTGTTTGAGGTGTTCATCCTCGGCGGATTGTGCCAATACATGCGCTGGCAACATGAACGGATGTGTAACCGGCTTTATGCCACTGAATGTCAACAGCCGTCATGAGAACGACATGGATGGTGTGGATACTCTTGTGTATCTTACTGCCCGGGGTCCGGGCGCAACAGACGATTGTCAAAGGGGTCGTGACCGATTCGATCAGCGGCGAACCTCTTCCGGCAGCTGCCCTGCTCTGGAAAGGTACGCGTATGGGCTGTGCGACCGATCTGGACGGGCACTTCTTTCTGTCAGTCCCCAACCAAGCCGGAATGTTGCAAATCTCTTACATTGGATACGCCACCAAAGAGATTCCGCTTGATCCGACGGGAACGCCTTTGACCCTACAAGTTGCCCTGGCTCCGGGCAGTTTCGATATACAGGAAGTTGTGGTAAAACCCAAACGGGAACGGTACCGCAAAAAAGGGAACCCGGCTGTGGAGTTCGTACGCCACATGATCGAGGCACGCGAACTGGGTGATCCACGCAACAAGCCCTATTATTCCTACGACCACTATGAGAAACTCCTATTTGCCAAACATGACTATGATCCCGAACAGAAACCCAAAGAGAAGGCCGGCAAATTCGACTTTCTCGCCGAATTCATAGACACCTTAGAGAGTGGAGTGACTATTTTACCCGTCTCGGAAAAGGAGAAGATACAGACGGTCTATTACAGACAGCAACCCAAGACAGAAAAACGGATTGTCAAGGGATACCAATCGCATGGCGTGGATGAGATCTTCTCCAGCGACGGTGTGAGACAGTTTCTGGAAGAGGTGTTCCGTGAGGTAGATCTCTTCCAGAATGACATTCCTCTGTTCCTGCAACGTTTCGTCAGTCCGCTCTCTACCATGGGACCGGACTACTACAAATATTATCTGCTCGACACCGTAGAGGTCAACCGTGAACGGTGTGTCGATCTGGGATTCGTGCCTCACAGCTCGGAGATGTTCGGTTTCACCGGCCATCTATATGTGACACTCGACTCCACCTACTTCATCCAGAAGGCTGTCCTGAATGTCCCGAAAGACATCAACCTGAACTTTGTTTCCCAGCTCACTATCGAGCAGGAATTCATGCGGACACCCGACCAGATCCGGATCCTCACCAAGGATGACATCCAAGTCCATTTCAAACTGAGCAAACGGACCAAAGGGATGTATGCCCGCCGCTTGAACATCTACAGCAACCATTCGTTTACCCAACCGGACGAGACCCTTGCAGCGGTTTTCAAAGAGAAGGCACCCAGCATCACCCAAGCGGGTGCACGCCGGCAGCCTGAAGAGTTCTGGAGTGCCTACCGTCCGGAGGAGGCGGTCAAACGAAATCCGAATTCCCTTGAAATGATGATGGAAAGACTCAACAAAATCCCGGCCTATCGGATCACCAAACAGCTCTTCTCCTCCCTTGTGTCCGGCTATATCCCTACGCATGGCGATCCGGAGAAAAACCGCTTTGAGTTTGGTCCGATGAACGCGACCGTCAACCACAATCAGCTGGAAGGGACACGCCTGCGTGTAGGCGGTACCACCACAACCGCATTCAGCAAACGACTCTTCCTGGACGGATTCCTGGCCTACGGACTGGATGACAAGAAGGTGAAATATGATGCGCTGGTCGAGTATGCCTTTGAAGACCGGAAGGAGTTTCGCAAAGAGTATCCGATCCATTCGCTCCGATTCGAATACCTGTATGACATCAACAAGATGGGACAAGAATATATGTACACCAGCAAGGATAACATGATGTTGATGATCCGAAGGCAGAAAGATCCCTTTATTTCCTATATACGGCAAGCCGAACTGGCCTACTATCACGAACTGTACAACGGTTTTGCCTATGGCGCCACCTTGAGAAACCGACGGGAGTCAGCCACCGCCTATGCACAGTTTGAAGCGTTTGAAACAGATGGTTCCTTGCGACCGGTCAGCCACTACGACATGACCACTTTGGAACTGAAGTTGCGTTATGCCCGGAATGAGAAGTTTTACCAGACCCGCAACTGGCGTATTCCGATTACATTCGACGCTCTGGTATTCAGTGTCAACCATACAATGGGGTTCAAAGGATTCTTGGGTTCTGACTATCCCTATCAACGGACAGATGTCAGTGTCCAGAAACGGATCTGGCTCTCCGCATTCGGTTATCTGGATTTTTTGGTCAAAGGGGGAAAGGTGTGGACGAAGGTTCCCTATCCGTTGCTCATCCTGCCTAATGCCAATCTCTCCTACACCATTCAGCCGGAGACCTATACCAACATGAATGCATTGGAGTTCATCAACGATGAATACCTGTCATGGGACTTGACCTATTACATGAATGGCAATCTGCTCAACCGGTTGCCCCTGATCAAAAAGCTCAAATTACGTGAAGTGTTCGGCTTACGGGGACTGTGGGGACATCTGACGGACAAGAATAATCCGGAGGTGGAGAGCCAAGGACTGTTCCGCTTTCCTGAGACCACCTATCTGTTGAACAACACCCCCTACATGGAGGCGAGCGTAGGCGTAGAGAACATTTTCAAATTCTTGCGGATCGACTATGTATGGCGACTGACCTATCTCAATCATCCGAACATCCAGAAGTCCGGTGTCCGGATGACGATGGTCCTCACTTTCTGATCCGGACAGTTATTTGAAACGGCGTTCCAGTTCATCATCTGTCAAAAGAGAGATGATGATCTTGCCGTCCGGTGTCAAATTGGAATCGGGACAGGAGAAGAGTTCCGACAAAAGATGATCCATCTCATCGGGCGACAAGACTTTGCCCGGACGGATAGCGGCCGACTTTGCCAACGACAGGGCCACAGTCGATTCAACTCCCTCCTTGACAGAACTGCCCAACTCGATGGCCTGGTTCACCACCTCCTTCAGCAACTGCGAAGGGTTGGTCTGTTCCACACCGGCCGGCAGACCGTTCACTGCATAGGCATCGTTGCCCAACGGGCTCAAATCGAATCCGACATAGCGTAACTCATCCATCAGTGAAATCAGTGTCTGTCCCTCCACTGTCGTGAATTCCACCACTTCCGGGAAGAGCAGCTGTTGGGAAACACCCTGTTGCTGGCCGATCTGTGCCCGATACTGATCATACAGAATCCGGACATGAGCCCGATGCTGATCAACCAATGCCAATCCTGACTTCAAAGAGGTGACGATATAACGCGATTTGTATTGATAGCAAAGATTGGGAATGGAGGAGACCGACGAGGGCAAAAGTTCCGTCTGCTGAGGCTGTGCTTCGGGAGTCAGAGTCTCAGCCTGCGCCTTCTCCTTCTGCAAATCATCCCACGCCCCCATGGCCTGAAGCTCTTGCCGGACAGCCTCCCGATCCTCTTCGAAACCCTGATACAGTTCCGTCCAGTCGAAAGCCGGAGCCGACTCTGGCACCGATTCAAGCGGACCAGCAGATTCTCCCTGACGAAACGGATTGTAGTCTGACCGGATGGAGACCTCCGGTTTGGTATAACTCCGGGAACGTTCGGATGCAGGATTATACACGGGAATATCGAGCGAGGGATCCGTTTCAAAATCCAGAGTCGGAATGGCACTCGACTTGGCCAACGTCTCCCGTACAGCCGCCATCAGGATTTGCCAGATGGGCTGTTCATTCTCGAACTTGATCTCAGTCTTCGTCGGATGGATATTGACATCAATCGTAGCCGGATCGAGGTTGAAATAGATGAAATAATTGGGCTGTTCGCCGGGAGGGATCAACTGGTCGTAGGCCTGCATGATCGCTTTGTGGAAATAGGGATGTTTCATGAAACGTCCGTTCACAAAGAAATACTGCAACGCACCCCGCTTCTTGACAGAGTCGGGCCGGCCGACAAACCCCGTGATGGACACCAACGAACTGGAGGCATCCACCGGCAACAATTTCTGATTCAGATTCTTTCCATATACATTCAAGATGCGTTGCCGCAATCCTGATTGGGGAAGGTTGAGGATTTCCACCTCATTGTGATACAGGGAAAGGGAGAGTTCCGGATTGACCAAGGCCACCCGTTCGAACTCATAGATGATATTACGAAATTCCGTATCGTTGGATTTCAAGAACTTCCGACGTGCCGGCACATTGAAGAAGAGATTCTTGACGGAAAAGCTACTGCCTTGGGCACACGCCTCCGGCTCCACCTCGTCAATCACAGATCCCGCCAAGGTCAGCCGGGTACCGACATCCGCCCCCTGCTGGCAGGTACGCAGCTCCACATACGCCACCGCTGCAATCGAGGCCAATGCCTCTCCACGAAACCCCATCGTATGCAGCGAAAAGAGATCCTCAGCCGACGTAATCTTGGACGTAGCGTGCCGTTCAAAGGCCATCCGGGCATCCATCTCTGACATACCTTTGCCATTGTCAATTACCTGAATCAAGGTTTTCCCTGCATCCTTGATATTCACTTGGATCGAAGTGGCTCCGGCATCAACCGCATTCTCCACCAGCTCCTTGACAACAGAAGCCGGACGCTGGATCACTTCACCCGCTGCAATCTGATTGGCTATATGATCCGGAAGTACATGAATAATATCGCTCATCTCAAATAGAAGAACCAATAAAGGGCAGCCAAGACAGCCGCCAACACAATCAATTTGACATTCTTATACGAACGGGAACGACTGTCGTCTCCTTTGTTCAGACTCTTCTTCAGATGGGAAGTTCCCTCCACAAACGTACCTTTGATGTGGGGTTTGTAATGGGCGATATCCTCCTCCTCCATTCCCATCTCACGCTTTATTTTCTCTACACGCTCCTCCATCGCCTCTTTGTGCGGATCCCAATAAATGGGTTTATGATCAAATTGCCGAGGTTTGCGAACGTTATAAAACGAAAAAAATGCCATACTCCTGTTGTTTTATGATTCGTGTGCTAATGTACGAATTTATTGCTTCGCTTCGGTACATCTTGCACCTTTCTTTTCTTTACTTGATAGATATCCTCCTTGTTCTGTGGCCGGAGATAGTCGAACCAGAAGAAATCCTTCAACACCTTCTGTTCGGGCCTCAAATCGGGGATCGGTGTCATGGTTCCCTCCGGATTGGGCCAGATCTTCAACCGTTCCAACTTGTTATCCTTCACCCAGATACTCAAATAACCACTGGTGGTCTGATTCATGCCGACCATCGATCCGTCGTTCTCCAACGGATAAAAGATAGACTCCGCATTACCGGAAACATCGATCTGACGTACCGCCTTCCCTTCGAAATAGGCCTTCAGATCGGTTCCCTTCAACTGGTTGAACGACACCGAATCGACCTGCTGGACGGCAAAGGCAAACTGCTTGACATGGGCAAAATCAATGGTACTGTCATTCATGTAGATCAGGATCGTATCGCCATACAGCTGATACTGCTCATTCCAGACAACCGGTTCCTCATAGAGATACAACACCGAATCACGGGTGTTGAACATCATGGAATCGCAAACCCCTTGCAGATCGGTCCGATAGAAACGGACCCCATGAAATGCCTTGATCTCCCGGTATTCCTCCACCGTCTCCATCTTCAGCGTGTCTGCATGCAGATAAAGCGTATCTCCCTGACTATATTCCAGGAAACGGGCACTGTCCGTGGTAAAGGCATATTCCGTCTTCTCATTGTAGAAGCCATATTGCCCCTCCAGCATCACCTGTTGTGCCGTATCTCGCAGACACATATTGCCAAACACCTCTCCGAAACCAGTCTGTCTGTCATAGGCAATGCTGTCGCCCGTCAGGATCCGGTCCCCTGACTCGATCGTAGAACGATCCAACAGCCAGGCTCTGTTCTGTTCTGTGTCGTACCAGCCCAACGAGGTATGTACCGTACCACTGTCGGAGACAATGACCGAAGGCCCTACAATCGTAGCCAGTTTACTGTCGGTCTGATAATGCAATGTATCGGAATAAAGAGTAAAGTCGGGATTCTCCAAGCGCACACTGTCATGGAAAATGGCCAACTTGGTGGCCGGTGAGTATTGTCCGTAGAAAGAGGAGAGTTGATTGAGCGAATCGACGATCATACCGCCTTCAAAATAATAACCGATATTAGATATCCGCTCATAATTCAGACTGTCAGTGAACAAGGTCACCTGCCCGTTTTCCATCCGGACCTGATCGCGCAAATAGGCAATCTGCGCATTCCCGTCATACAACAGATAGTCACCATAAACAAACAGCGTATCGCCCTGTTCCATCCGCACATTGCTAAAGGCCTCCAAAGAATTGCTCTTCTCAAAGAAATAAGCACTGTCACAATACATATAGGAACTATCATGACGGAAACAGACATCTCCCACCAAGACCTGTGCATCCGGATTCAAAGCCTGATCAAACGATAAGGTATTGGCATGTTCCAAAAACACTTTGGTTTTCCGCACCGTGTCGGGGACCGTCTGAAGCGGGAGGCTATCTGTAGATACGACAATACTATCAGTCGCTTGGGCCCAAAGGCCAAGCTCTGATAGTATCCAAATTAATATGACGAAAAATAATCGATCTTTCTGTTTCATTTTTTCACCCAGCCTGGATATCGGAAATCACAGTTCTGCCATCCGTCTGCAATACGCACATACGTGGTTTTCTGCTTCTTGACAATCCAGTCATTCAGCAACTCCTCACGTTTCTTCGCCTCCACCATGGATTTCATGGCCTGATAATCGTCTGACAGGTTGGCCTTGTGTCCTTCCACACGCGCTTTCAGTTTGACGATAGCCACCACCTCGCGCTGCTTGTCCGTAATCATGGTGAACGGCTTGGAAATTTCACCCACTTGCATGCCATACACCACCTTACCGATCTCCTGCGGTAACTCCTGCATCTCGAACTTCGGCGTACCCATGTTGTCGCTCTCATAATTCTTGTTGACCATCAGACCCTTGTTGTTACGGGTATCCTTGTCGGCAGAAATGAACATGGCTGCCTCTTCAAAGGAGAACTTATTCTCCTGCAAGTCGTTGTAGAGGGAGTCCATACGGGCCGTTGCCTCTGACAACTCCTTGTCTGACACTTTCGGTTTCAACAAGATATGACGGCAGTTCACACGGTCACCGCGCTTCTCGATCAATTGGATAATATGGTAGCCATATTCCGTCTGCACAATCTGAGAGACACGTTTCGGATCCTTCAGGTTGAAAGCCACATTGGCAAACTCTGGCAACAGCTGGCTCTTGCTCATGAAACCCAACTCG
>JBJECC010000044.1:0-3136 GCA_051870655.1 Parabacteroides sp.
ACATGACATTATAATATATTGGGCTATATGAAAATGAAATATATATTGGCTGGTGGCTTGTTGATGAGCTTCGGTTTGGTGTCTTGCCTCGACGATGCCTTTTTGGATCGTACACCTATTGACAAAGAGGTTGAAAGCACAGTATTTACAAACTACGATAATTTTAAGATGTATGCGTGGTCTTTGTATAAAGACCAAATCAGCGGGTACAATACCCGTCCGCACATGGGTGATGAATCAGACATGATGTATTGGGCGCAAAGTCCGAACGGAATCGATCTGGTCAATAACCGTTTGGATGCTTCAAATGTTTCTGCTTCGATGTGGAGTTTTACGTTTATCCGTGATGTAAACATCATGCTGGATAATATCGATGGAACATCCATGACAGATAAGGAAAAAGAGCATTGGAGAAGCGTCGGTTATTTCTTCCGGGCATGGGCCTATTTTGACCTGATGAGGAATTTCGGTGATCTGCCATGGATTGAACATGTCATTACAACCGACGATACAGAGCTGTTGTACGGAAAGAAAGACTCACGTGAAGTGGTGGCTAACAATATCCTGACCCAACTATTGTATGCGGAAGAGCACATCAATCCGAATGGTGACGGGAATAATACGATCAACACGAATGTGGTCAGAGCTTTGGTTTCCCGCTTCGGGCTTTTTGAAGGCACTTGGCGTAAGTATCATGGTGCCGTGGATGGTGTGGACGGTATTAAATATCTGGATGCAAGTGTGCAGGCTTCGCAGAAATTGATCGACCAGCATCTTGGATTGATGGCAGATTATGATGCTGTATTCAATTCTCCCTCTTTGGAAGGAGAAAGCAGCATATTGCTGTACAAGGAGTATTTGGAATATGATAGCAAGAAAGCTCATAATTTGACCAACGACACGCGTGAATACCAATACTTGATGGAAGGTACCAAGCGTTTGGTTGAGAATTATCTATGTGCTGACGGAAAACCGATTTCCACATCAAAAGTGTATAAAGGAGACAATACGGTCTATGATGAATTTGCCAACCGTGATTATCGGTTGTATTATACAATTTGTCCGCCTTACGAAGTGAAATTATCGGCTGACAGAACCACGTGGGAATATACAGACGATCCCCAAGACCGTCAGTTTATAGATCTGATGAACGAACTTTCGGGAGGTTCTACTGAAAAGAAACATTTCCCGCTGTTCAACGGACCGACTACTTATACGGGTAAAGTGCCCAATCTGGAAGCAGTGAAGGTCGGTGGTCTTCCTACACGCGCAGGGTATTATTTTTATCGTTATTACAACAATTATCCGGGTGCTGAATATCGTGAAAACCAAGGGACTGACGCTCCGGTTTTCCGTATGGGAGAAGTCCTGATCAACCATGCCGAAGCCATGTTTGAATTGGGACGCTTTGACCAGTCGGTAGCCGACCAGACCATCAACAAATTGCGCGTTCGTGCAAATGTTCCGGCTATGAACGTCCATGAAATTGACAGCGATTTTGACACATACCGGGATAAGGATGTGGATCCGGTTTTGTGGGAAATCCGGCGTGAAAGATGTTCGGAGTTGATTGGTTCAGGTTTCCGTTTTGACGACATCAAACGTTGGAAGAAGGGCGAGTATCTGAGTCTGCAACCTGTTGGTGTGAAAATCAACAACATCGAAGATTATGATAATGAGGCTTTGGCAAACAGTCTTTACAATGGTTCCGAGCAGCCGCGGTATAAGAACTGTGTAACATACATTGAAAAGCCCAATCCGGGTTGGACAGATAAATGTTATCTGTATCCGATCCCTTTAAAGCAGACTATATTGAATCCTAATCTGGAACAGAATCCGGGTTGGGCAAATTAAAAACTGTTTGAACATGTACAGAGATACAAAACTACAAAGCAATGATTTGCATGCGGTTGGGTATCTCTGTACTTTACTATATGATCATGTTGAAAAATATATTGACAATAGGTAGTATGCTCCTTTCTTTAGGAGTATCTCATGCACAATCAACAGGCAAGAAACCCAATATCATCCTGATTATGGCCGATGATATGGGATGGGGAGATGTAGGGTTCAATGGTAATCGGATCATTCAAACACCATGCTTGGACCGGTTGGCTACTGAAGGGGTCAGAATGGACAGATTCTATTCGGCAGGTCCTTTGTCTTCTCCAACCAGAGCGAGTGTACTTACCGGACGTCATCCGTTCCGTACGGGTGTTTTTTCAGCAAACGAAGGAATCTTACGCCCGGAGGAGATTACATTACCCGAACTTTTAAAACAGGTTGGTTATACAACGGGGCATTTCGGCAAATGGCATCTGGGTACATTGACCTGTAATGAGGTAGATGCAAACAGAGGTCGTCCGGATAATAAGCATTTATATAATCCACCCGCATGGCATGGTTATGATGCTGCATTTGTGACAGAATCAAAAGTACCGACTTTTGATCCGATGCTTAAACCACAAACAAATAACGGGCGTTTCTGGGATTATATCCAAGATCGTGATACGGTCTTGACTTATGGTACCTATTATTGGGATATCAAAGGTAATAAGGTTTCAGCTGGTTTGGCCGGTGATGATAGTCGGATCATTATGGATCGTGTCCTGCCCTTCATCGACAATTCGGTTGCTGAAGAAAAACCTTTTTTCAGTGTCGTATGGTTTCACGCTCCTCATCTACCTTGTGTAGCCGGACCAGAACATGCCGCTTTATACCCGAACTGTTCGTTGGAAGAAAGGAATTATTATGGTTGTATTACGGCTCTGGATGAACAGATAGGTCGCCTGATCTCATTTTTGAAAAACAAGCAGATCTATGAGAATACGATTCTATTATTCTGTAGTGACAACGGCCCTGAACTGAACACACCAGGTTCTGCAGGTAATTATAAAGGGAAGAAACGCTCGTTACACGAAGGTGGAATAAGGGTGCCGGCATTTATGGTATGGCCGGAACAAATCAAGACATCTTTGATTTTGGAAGAACCTTGCTCCACCTCTGATTATTTGCCTTCTTTACTGGATATGGTAGGTATTCCCTATCCCGCAGAACGCGAGTTGGATGGTGAGTCTTTTTGGCCTTTGATAACAGGAAAACAATCGGCTAAACAGAAAGATTTAGTGTTTTGCTC
>JBJECC010000045.1:0-16558 GCA_051870655.1 Parabacteroides sp.
ATTGAGAGTAATACGAAGAAGGGTTTTGGTGGTGAGATCAAAGTGATCGTCGGATTCGATAAAGAGGGGAAAATCTTGAACTATTCTGTATTGCAACATGCCGAGACTCCGGGTCTGGGTGCAAAAATGCAGGATTGGTTCCGGATGGACAAGAATAAGCAGAGCGTTTTGGGACGTGTCGTTCCTGACGGAGGTCTGAAAGTGACAAAAGATGACAAGGAGAACGGTGTGGATGCCATTACGGCCGCTACGATTTCCAGTCGTGCTTTTTTGGATGCAATCAACCGTGCTTATAGTGCGTTGACAGGAAAAGATGGTTTAACGGGTGCAACCCAACAAGAATAATGGAGGAAGGAAAAAATGAGTAACCTGAAAGTTTTATTGAATGGCATCATTACGGAAAACCCGACTTTCGTCTTGTTGCTGGGTATGTGTCCGACGTTGGGAACGACCTCTTCGGCTATCAATGGATTGAGTATGGGATTGGCGACTGCTTTTGTGTTGATCTGTTCCAATATCACCATTTCGGCTTGTAAGAATCTGATTCCTGATATGGTGCGAATCCCTTCTTACATTGTCTTGATCGCTACGTTCGTAACGGTGGTTCAATTGTGTATGCAGGCTTATCTGCCCGATCTGAACAAGAGTTTGGGGCTGTTCATCCCGTTGATCGTGGTGAACTGTATCGTGTTGGGACGTGCGGAAGCCTTTGCGGCCAAGAATGGTATCGTGGCCTCTGCATTCGATGGTATCGGTATTGGCTTGGGCTTTACATTGGCATTGACACTGCTGGGTGCCGTACGCGAATTGCTGGGTACTGGAAAGTTGTTTAATTTTACGATCATGCCGGAAGAGTATGGTTCGTTGATCTTTGTTTTGGCACCGGGCGCATTCATTGCGTTGGGTTATTTGGTAGCTATTGTTAATAAACTGCGTAAAGCATAATACACTGAAGTATGGAATATATTTTGATATTTATTGCCGCTGTTTTTGTCAACAACGTTGTCCTGTCTCAGTTCTTGGGTATTTGTCCCTTCTTGGGTGTTTCCAAGAAGGTGAGCACTGCCACAGGTATGGGTGCAGCTGTTACTTTCGTGCTGACTATCGCTACGATCGTGACCTTCTTGGTGCAGAAATATTTGCTGGATCCGTACGGATTGGGCTTTATGCAGACCATCTCATTCATTCTGATCATTGCCGCTTTGGTGCAGATGGTAGAGATCATCTTGAAGAAGGTCTCTCCGGCTCTCTATCAGGCGCTGGGCGTTTTCCTGCCTTTGATTACAACCAACTGTTGTGTGTTGGGTGTCGCTATCCAGGTGATTCAGAAGGAATATAATTTGTTGGAGTCAGTGGTGTATGCCATCTCTATTGCCATTGGTTTTGCGTTGGCTTTGATTATCTTTGCCGGTATTCGCGAGCAGTTGGCCATGACACGTGTTCCTGACGGAATGAAAGGTACACCGATCGCACTGATCACAGCCGGTCTGTTGGCCATGGCTTTTATGGGATTCTCAGGAATTGTTTAATCTTAAATAGCAATGTCTATGAAACAGAAAATTTTAGTGGCAGGTGGAACAGGTTACATTGGTTCTCACACCACAGTGGAATTGCAGAATGCAGGGTATGAAGTGGTTATCATTGATGACCTTTCTAATTCGAATATTGAGGTGCTGGATGGCATTGAAAAGATTACCGGCGTGCGTCCGGCTTTCGTTCAGTTGGATTTGAAGGATAAAGAGGGTGCACGGAAGGCACTGGAAGCACATCCGGGCATTAAGGGGATTATCCTGTTTGCAGCCAGCAAGGCTGTGGGTGAATCTGTACAGCAACCGTTGAAGTACTATCGCAACAACATTGTGACATTGATTAACCTGTTGGAGTTGATGCCTGAATTTGGTGTGGAAGGTATTGTCTTCTCTTCTTCTTGTACAGTGTATGGCCAGCCCGATCCGGAGAACTTGCCGGTTACAGAGCAGGCGCCTATCAAACCGGCGATGTCTCCTTATGGCAATACAAAGCAGATCAACGAAGAGATCATTCGCGATACTATTCATGCCGGGGCTCCGTTCAAGAGCATCATTCTTCGCTATTTCAACCCGATTGGTGCACATCCGTCTGCTGAAATCGGTGAGTTGCCCAATGGTGTTCCGCAGAACTTGATTCCTTATCTGACACAGACAGCGATGGGTATCCGTAAGGAGTTGAGCGTATTCGGTGATGACTACAACACACCTGACGGTTCTTGCATCCGTGATTACATCAATGTGGTGGATTTGGCGAAGGCTCACGTAGTGGCTATGGATCGTATGTTGCAAAACAAGTCTGAGGAGAATGTAGAAGTCTTCAATTTGGGAACTGGTAATGGTGTCAGCGTCTTGGAATTGATCAATACATTTGAGCAGACAACAGGCGTGAAGGTACCGCACAAGATTGTGGGCCGTCGTGAAGGAGATATCGAGCAGGTATGGGCCAATCCGGAACGTGCCAACAAGGTACTGGGCTGGACAGCAAAAGAGACGTTGGCTGACACGTTACAATCTGCTTGGAACTGGCAGGTTAGATTGCGTGAACGTGGTATCCAATAATTTCTTCCATCGTATTTGCACGTAACTGAATTTGAATAGAGGCGTTCTGTCGAAAGGCAGAACGCTTTTTTTGATAGATCCGATAACAACATAGACAGATGAATAAAATAACAATACAAATTGATGCGGATCGTTGTATCCGCTGCGGAAAATGTGCCCGTGTGTGTCCGGACGGAATCTTGGTACAGGAGCGGGCCGGAGATGGAATCCAAGTAGTACGAATGGAACATTGTATCGGATGTGGCCATTGTGTGGATGTGTGCCCGGAACAGGCGGTACAACATAGTGCTTTCCCTCCGGAGAAATTACATCGGATTGACTATGCAAAGATGCCCTCGTCCGAACAGGTGATGGCGTTGTTGAAATCACGTCGTTCCAACCGGACCCTGACCGGTAAGCCGATTCCATTTGAGCTTTTAAAGCAGATTGTGGAGGCTGCCAATGCAGCTCCGACGGCGACAAATTCCCAGTTGCTTTCCTATACGTTGGTGACTGATCCTGTACAATTGCGGTGGGTGGCTGACTTTACGATTCGAGTGTTCGATCAAGTGGCTAATCTTTTGCTCAATCCTGTGATAAAATGTCTGTTGAAGCCTTTCTTGAAAGAATTGTATGCATATGCGCCAATGTTCAAACAACTGAAAGCTGATCATGAGGCTGGCAAAGGACCGGTACTCCGCCACGCTTCTGCCTTGCTGTTTATCACGACTCCTAAAAGCAATCGCTTCGGTTCGGAAGACGCAAATCTGGCTTATCAGAATGGATCCATTATGGCCCAGTCGTTGGGAATCAGCCAAATCTATATGGGGTTTGTGTTAAGTGCCATTCAGCAGAAACCAGGTGTCTTGGAGAAGCATTTGGGTTTGCAAGGGCGCGTCAAAGCGATCATGGCGTTGGGGTATCCGGCATTTCGTTATACACAGTATGCTGATCGAAAACCTATTTCACTCCATGTAGAGGGGCCGGCTGAATAGCCGGGGACACCCGCTGCTGTTTCAGAAGCAGCGGGTGTAAGCCAATGAATAGCTGTCATATAGCCGGTCTTTCATTCCGTGATCGAAGCGAAAAGTAAGCACATTCTTCTTGAGCTCGTACGACAGCTTATTACGCCAGACGAGCGGACGGTCCCCATTATTCTCATACCCGTGGAATCCGGAAACATCTGTCAGAAGCGAGAAGCCCCGATAAGAGGCGAAGAGACCGCCTCCGAAACAGATGGCATCGTTTTGCCGGTGTACCATGTCGTTCGTCATCCAACAGTAAAATCCTCCCATCAACTGTGCCCGAAGTCGAAACAGACCGTCTGCACTTTGATAGAGATCCCGTCCGAATGTGGCATCAAACCAGTAGGAGGCGGCATCAGTGAAACGGGCGTCACACAGCCGGTTTCCGCTGGCGGTCTTCAGATTGGCACGTACCAGAATATCGACCCATTTCGGATTCTTCAGAATCTGAAAATAGCTGCTTACTACGATGTCTCCGTGGCAACCGATCGGACTCTCCGTACCGACAGCTGACCGTTCTTCTACGGTTTCCGGTGTCATGGTATAGTCCTCATTGATTACCCAAGTCAGTTCGACGCCGGCACGTCCTTTGACGAGAGGCAGCAAGATCCGTGCGAAGAGATCTTTTGTCTTGTCCCCTTGATAGTGATGATATTCTCCTCGCAGCTCTATTTCAAAACGAGTGGAGGCTTCCGCCGTTCCTAATGTAGGAATAGGGAAGGCGTTCGGGCCGAAATAACGCGGTACATATTGTAAAAACTCCATTTTGTCGCGCCAGCTGTCATCTTGTGCCAGTGACGAAGTCAGACATCCGAATATCAGTCCGATGGCAATGAAAAGAATCCGATAGATTTGTAACATACTTCTTATTTTGGCTCCAAAAGTACGAAGAATGTATTGATACTTATGAAGAGTGGCAATTTTTTTTACCTTTGCATCTGTAATATATAAATTGGTTAAAAGGAGGATATCCGGAATGGTTGTTTGACGGATATTATGCGCCTAGGGAGGGGGCGGAGATTTACGAAGTAACCCCACAGGGACGTGAGATGCTACGTGCCGTGTATCGCGAGGGACGATGGCAGACATTTGAGAGTCCCCTCTATCCGGTTCCGGCTACGACTAAGAGTAGCATCGATTTGTTAAGTCTTGCCAGATAGATTGTAACCGATCTGTAACAGATTTGCCATTTCCCGGAAACATAGATTTACTCTCTTTACATCCGTAATTATAAAACGCTATTTTATGGATTTATTGTTTCTTGGAATTGTTGTATTCCTTTTTTTGTTGGCGATTTTCGATCTGTCGGTCGGGGTCAGTAACGATGCTGTTAATTTCCTCAATTCGGCCATAGGTGCCAAAGCGGCTTCGTTCAAGGTGATTATTATCATTGCTGCCGTCGGAGTGTTTACAGGTGCGGCTATGAGCAATGGGATGATGGACATTGCTCGGCATGGAATTTTCCGTCCTGAGTATTTTTGTTTCTATGAATTGATGTGCATCTTCATGGCGGTGATGACTACCGACATCGTGTTGCTGGACATCTTCAACTCTTTGGGAATGCCTACTTCTACTACTGTCTCCATGGTGTTCGAGCTGTTGGGGGCCAGCTTTGCATTGGCTTTGCTGAAAGTTGCTTCAGACACGTCTGGTCTTACCTTTCTTGATCTGCTCAACACGGAGAAGGCCCTCTCTGTCATCCTGGGTATTTTCCTCTCTGTGGGAATTGCTTTTTTCTTCGGTACGTTGGTGCAATATCTGACGCGCTTGTGCTTTTCGTTCAACTACAAACGTCATTTGGCCTGGAGAATCGGTATCTTTGGTGGAGTGGCCACGACGGCCATTATCTATTTCCTGCTGATCAAGGGAATCAAAGATCTGGCTTTCATGACACCGGAGGTGAAACAGTGGATTCATACTTATACACCGGTCATCCTGCTCTCCTGTCTGGTGGGCTTTACGGTTCTGATGCAGATCCTGCATTGGTGTCGGGTGAATGTGTTCAAGATCATAGTGCTTTTAGGTACATTTTCGTTGGCCATGGCATTTGCCGGCAATGATTTGGTCAACTTTATCGGAGTGCCGTTGGCCGGATTCTCCTCTTATCAGGATTATGTGACGAACGGGACAGGCGATCCATATCATTTTTTGATGGGCTCCCTCAACGGACCGGCACGTACGCCTGTCATCTTTCTGATTGCGGCAGGTGCTATTATGGTGTTCTCGTTGGCTACGTCCAAAAAGGCCTACAACGTGGTGAAAACCTCCGTCGATCTGGCACGACAGGATACAGGCGATGAAATGTTCGGTTCTTCGAAGGTCGCCCGTAGTTTGGTACGTCGTTTCATGGCTCTCTCTACTTGGGTCATTTCTGTTACACCACCGTCTGTTCGTCAGTGGGTCAATAGCCGGTTCAATACGGAAGAGAGTCAGTTGGAAGAGGGGGCTGCGTTCGATTTGGTGCGTGCATCCATCAATCTGGTGTTGGCCGGTCTTCTGGTGGCACTCGGTACTTCCTTGAAGTTGCCTCTTTCTACAACGTATGTGACCTTTATGGTGGCGATGGGTACCTCACTGGCCGACCGGGCTTGGGGACGTGAGACTGCCGTATTCCGGATTACCGGTGTGTTGTCTGTCATTGGCGGGTGGTTCATTACAGCCGGAGCTGCGTTTGTTGCAGCGGCCTTGGTGGTCACGGTGATGTTTTTTGGAGGAAAGTTTGCCATAGCTTTCATGGCGCTGTTGGCTCTTTTCATTCTCTATCGGAGCAATGTACGATATAAACAGAAAGCGAAAGAAGAGAAGAAGGATGTCTTGTTTCAGGCTATGTTGGCTTCTGACAACCGGGAAGAGACGTGGATGCTGTTACGGCAGCACATCTTGTTGGAACAGAAACGTTTCATGGAGTATGCGGAACGGATGTACCTGCAGATTACCGATGGATTCATGGATGAGGATTTACGCTCTTTGCGGAAAGCTGAACGTTCCTTGTCGGATGAGAAGAGTCTTTTGAAAAACACACGTCGGAAAGAGATGCTTTGCCTGCGTCGTATTCCCAAAGAGCTGGCGATCGAAAAGAGCACCTGGTTCCATCTGGGCAGCAATAGTTGTGTGGCCATTATGTATAATTTGCGACGGATCGGAGAGGTTTGTCGGGAACATGTGGACAATAATTTCATGCCTTTACCTGCCCAATATAGAGAGGATTTCCTGCCTTTACGTAATCAGATTGCCGAGTTGTTTCAGCAAGGGATCCATGTGTGGGAGACGGAGCGTTATGAGGAGACCGTTTCCTTGCGGAATGCGTGTGAAGAGATGAAAAGTGTGCTGTCTGAAAAATGCAAGGAGGTGATACAACATCTGCAGGAGGATGATCCTTCCAGCATGACAGTGACTTATGTATATTTGAATTTGTTGCAGGAGTCGCAGGAGATGCTTTCTGTCTATCGTCACCTGTTGCGCAGTGGTCGCAAACTGGTCGGCGTACCTGCCTGATTGGGTAAACTATCGTTTTCGAAGTGTCCGCGACTGAGGTATTATGGATACCTTGCCGCGGACACATGTGTATAGGGAGGAGACCGACAGGTTAGTTATCGGCCAAATAAAGATTGTCGATGATACCGTCTGCCAATCCGATTACAGGCACGAAAATGCGTGTAGCGCCTACCCACGAGGCAATCCGTAGGAAGATCTCTGCAGCCGGCACAATGACATCTGCCCGGTCCTGTTTCAGATTGAACTGCTCCATCCGTTCGTCGGGTGTGAGTGGTGCCAATTGGTCGTGCAAGTGCTGGAGGGAGGAGACCGGAAAATAGTTCTCTTGCTTGTTCTTCTCCTCGGAAAGGCGATAGAGTTTGTTGATGTTACCACCCGATCCGATGATATTGATCTCGCCCAATCCGGTTACCCACTCACGGAGTTGCTTTTCCATCAACTGCCAGATAGCGGGATCCTCCGCCTTGTTGAGCAGTCGGATCGTTCCCAAATTGTAGGAGACAGAGGCGCGTAGTTCGCCGTTTACCAACAGGTTGACTTCTGTGCTTCCTCCGCCTACATCCACATACATGTAGTTCCCTTGTCGGTCTTGCAGGCACTCGACATGATTCTCATAAATCATTTTGGCCTCCTCTTGTCCGCTGATGATTTCAATGGGGATCGAGGTCTCTTTTCCGATACGGCGGATCACCTCTTGCCCGTTGCGGGCATCCCGCATGGCTGAGGTGGCACAGGCTCGGTATCGGTCCACATCATAAATCTTCATGAGCTGACGGAATGCTTTCATCAAGCGCAGCAATTGTGTCGCCTTCTTCTCGGACAGCTCTCCATTGGCAAAGACATCAAAACCCAACCGGAGCGGTACACGCAATAACAACAATTTTTTGAATTGGCTTTTTTCTGTGGCAGTCTGGTTGATGCTTTTGATCAGAAGACGTACGGCATTCGATCCGATGTCAATGGCTGCATATTTCACTTTTCCCATACTTCATCACCTCCTGCTGCATCCTGATTCTTATAATATGTGTAGAGGGCTTCCTGCGACCGGAAAGGTTCGCTCTCGTTACCGCCCCAGGGCAGATTGCTGTCAGTGCCATCCACGATGCGGGCCTGTAAGGTGTCTCGTAAACCGAAATCGACAATGCGACGTAGTTCGGCCTGAATGTTCGGATCGTATATCGGTGTGACCACTTCGACACGGTTGTCCAAATTACGGGGCATCCAGTCTGCCGATCCCATAAATATCCTTTCTTCGCCGCCATTGGCAAAAATGAAAATACGGGCATGTTCCAGATAGCGGTCAATGATACCGGCAATGCGGATGGTCTCGCTGTATCCCTTGATGCCGGGAATCAGGGAACAGTTGCCACGAACCAGCAGATCAATCCGGACGCCGGCGGCAGAGGCTTCATAAAGCTTGTCCACCATGACCGGATCTGTGATATGGTTTATTTTGACACGGATATAGGCGGGTAAACCTGCCTTCTGGTTCTTGATCTCCTGGTTGATGAGGTGGATGAATTTCTGTTTCATTTCGTTGGGTGAGACGAACAGCTCGCGGAAACGGACCGGTTTGTAGGGCCGTTCGATAAAGTCGAACACGCGTTGCACTTCCCGTGTCAGTTTCGGTTCGGCAGTCATCAGGATGCAATCGGTGTACATGCGGGCATTCCCTTCGTGGAAATTACCGGTACTGATGCAGGCAATATCATCTCCGTTACGCATTTCGATGTGAGTGATTTTGGAGTGTACTTTCAGTCCCTCCACTCCGAAGATGACGTGTACCCCTGCCTCTTGCAGCTTTTTGGACCAGCCGATATTGGAGGCCTCATCAAACCGGGCCAGCAGTTCGATGACGACTGTTACCTTTTTCCCGTTCCGGGCAGCTGTGATCAGCGCTTTGACCACCTTCGAGTCTTTGGCAAGCCGGTAGAGAGTGGTTTTGATGCTCTTTACCTCTTTACAGATAGAGGCCTCTTGCAGTACACGAATGTAGGAGTCAAAACTGTGATAGGGCACGTGCAGAAAGCGATCTTGTTGCCGGATGCGCTCCAATAGACTTTGGGGGCCGTCCAATTCCTGTTTGAGAATGGGGGGCCAGGCCGGATATTTCAATTCTGTACGTCCACAATCGGGAAAACGCATCAGATCTTTGTGATTGTGATAGCGTCCTGACGGCTGTACGGTGTCCAGTTTGTCGATGTTGAGCCGGTTGAGCAGCCGTTTCAGCAGCTCTTTCGGCATTTGGGCATCGTAAATGACCCGGAGGGGTTCGCCCCGTTTCCGGCTTTTCACTCCCTGTGAGATCTTTTGGAGCATACCGTTGCGCAAGTCATTGTCAATTTCCATTTCGGCATCCTTGGTGAATTTGAAGGCATAGGCTTCGAAATGGTGATAGGGTAATCCGGTAAAGACAAGGGGCAGACAGAGGCGTACAACGTCATCCAGATAGATGAGATAGCTCTCCCCGTCTTTGTCCGGAAGTCGTACGAACCGGCCGGCTAAGGCGACAGGAAGTTCCAGGATGGCATATTCTGCGGCTTTCTTGTGTTCCTCTTTCCGCATCCGGATGGCCAGATAAATGCTTTCATCGGTCTCACTGCTGAGTTGCTTGACGGCTGAAAGCCAGATAGGCGACAGATTTCCGTTGAGCTTTTGCTGGAAAAAATCCCGGAGGAATGCCTGTTGTGACTCGTCCAGCTCTTGATCGTTTACCAGATGAATATGGGCCTGCTTCAACTCCTCTGTAACAGCTTTGACAGCAGTCTCATAGCTTTTGGCATAGCTGGCATTCAGCTTGTTGATCTGTTTCAGCAGTTTCCGGGCCTCATCTTGCTCTGCATGAGCGGCTTTGTCTTCGCATTCTGCCACACGGCTCTGCGTGGCAATGCGGACCCGGAAGAATTCATCGAGGTTGTTTGAATAGATACCCAGAAAAGAGAGCCGTTCCAAAAGAGGAACCGATTCTTTCATGGCCTCCTGCAGGATACGTCGGTTGAAATACATCCAACTGATGTCGCGCGGCAGGTAATACTCGTTGTCTTGTTTTTTCTTCTTATCCATAACAATAATTTGAATAGCCAAAAATAGCCTTTCAATGTTACGAATATATGACACTTTGATGACATTTGGGAGACAACGGGCATTCCTGCCTTGCACAGACAGCTCATTCCCGTGCTCTTGTCAAGTAGCGCTCTTGCAGATGCTGGAAGAGGATGAAGAGCGGGGGAACGATGAACAGTAGCGCTACTGTCCCCAACAGCATACCGCCTACCGTGCCTACCCCCACGGAAATATTGCCATTGGCACCCACTCCGTGTGAGAACATCAGTGGCAACATGCCGAAAATCATGGTCAACGAGGTCATCAGGATCGGACGCAATCGCGCTTTGGCAGCAGACATGGCTGCCGCTGCAATGCTCATGCCCTGTTCCCGACGTGTAGAGGCATATTCAGTCAGCAGGATTGCTGTTTTGGAGAGCAATCCGATCAGCATGATCAATCCGGTCTGCATATAGATGTTGTTCTCCAAACCCCAAAGTTGCGCAAAGAGAAAACTACCCACCAGTCCGAACGGTACGGAGAGAATCACAGCCAACGGAATCATCAGACTTTCATAGAGCGCACAAAGAATCAAGTAGATGAACACAATGCAAATCACGAAGACTACCGTGGTCGTGTTAGTCGTAGAGGCCTCTTCTCGGGCCATTCCGCCGAATTCGTAGCCATATCCCTCAGGCAGGGCCTCTTCTGCGGCGGCTGCAATTGCCTGAATGGCCTGTCCGGAACTGTATCCCTCGGCAGGTGTTCCATAGACTGCGATGGAGGAGAACAGGTTGAAACGGGAAAGACTCTCCGAGCCATAGACGCGTGTCAGCGTGATGTATTGGGAAAGGGGAGACATCTCACCGCTGCTGTTGCGGACATAAAGATTGTTGAGTGCCTCTGTGTCAAGTCTGTATTCCGGTGATGCCTGTACCATGACACGATAGAGCTTGGTGAATCGGTTCAAGTTGGAAGCATAATTGCCACCTACGTAAATGGCTAAGGCATTGAGTACGTCAGTGGGGGAGACTCCGTTCCGTTTGCAACGGGCGGCATCTACATCCACCATCCATTGCGGATACTTGTTGTCGAATGTCGTATAGGCACGGGAGAGCTCCGGCCGTTTGTTCATCGCCTGGATGAAGTTGTTCGTGTAGAGTAACAGATCTTCCACGCTGCCGCCCTTCTTGTCCTGTACATACAGTTCGAAGCCGTTGCTGGTTCCATAGCCGGAGATCATAGGTGTCGTGGAGACGCGGATCTGTGCTGACTTGATGGAAGCCGTCCGTCGGTAGATCTCCTCCATGACACTGTTCAAGTCATCTCCTTTAGAGGTGCGCTGTTCCCATGGTTTCAGGCGGATCGTGTAGGAGCCGCTGGAAGAGGACTGGTTGTGTCGTGCATCTTTACCGGTCACACGTGAGTAGATCTTGATTTGGGGAATATCGCGGATGGCCGCTTCAATCTCATCCATCACCCGTTCGGTCTCCTGCAGACTGCTGCCGGGAGCCGTCTGTACATTCACGTTGATGGTTCCCATATCTTCCTGGGGAACCAGTCCCGTCTTGGTGATCTGTATCAGCCAGACCAGCAGGCCGCAAGCTACTACAATGGAGCCAATCGCCAACCCCTTCCGGCGCAGCAGAAAAGATACACCCCGTTCGTAGCGTCTCAACACGTGATGGAAAGAGTGGTCGAATGCGTAATGGAACCGGTCGGAGAATCCCATCTGACCGGCTGACCGGTCGGCACGTGGACGCAGAATCAAGGCACAAAGGGCCGGACTCAATGTCAGGGCATTCAGCAGGGAGATGGCGACAGCAGCTGCCATGGTCAGACCGAACTGTGTATAGAAGACACCTGTCGTTCCGCCCATGAAACAGACCGGAATAAATACCGCCATGAAGACAATGGTGGTGGTCATCAAGGCGGAGGTCAGTCCCCCGAGGGCATCCACGGTAGCCCGATAGGCAGAAGAATATCCCTCATCGAACTTGGCCTGTACCGCCTCGACGACCACGATACTGTCATCGACAACCGTACCGATGACCAGTACCAAAGCAAAGAGAGTCAGCAGATTGAGACTGAATCCCACTACGTAGATGAAAAGAAAAGTTCCTACAAGCGACACGATGATTGCCAGTGAGGGAATCAACGTGGCGCGTAGGTCATGGAGAAATAAATAGACTACCAATACGACCAGCAAGATGGCAATCAGCAATGTTTCGATGACATTGGCAATGGAGGCGTCGAGGAAGTCTTTCGTACTCATGATATCTGCCAGAATCATGCCTTGGGGCAAACTTCGTGAGATCTCCGCCGTGGTGGCATCAATCTCTTCGATAATCTCATTGGCATTCGATCCGGAAGTTTGGGCGATCATGCAGTTTGCCCCCGGATGGCCTCCTGTCTGACTTAGCAGGGTATAGTTCTCGGAGCCCAACTCGACAGTCGCCACATCCTTAAGCCGTAATACATCTCCGTTGGGCAACGACTTGATCACCATATTTTCATAGTCGCTCTCCTCCTCGTAACGGCCTCGATATTTCAACACGTATTGGAACGTATTGAGGGTTTCAGCCCCCAGTGTGCCGGTCGGGGACTCTACGTTCTGTTCAGCCAATACATTGGTAATATCAGCCGGTGTCAGATTGTATTGGGCCATTTTGAGCGGATTGAGCCAGATTCGCATGGAGTAGCTGGCTCCCCAGATGTTTACCTCGCCTACACCGGCAATACGTGACAGCTGGGGTTCGATGTTGATCTTTGTGTAATTGGTCAGGAAATTGGAATCAAAAGCATCGTTGGGCGAGTAAAGGGAGAGGACTTTCAACGTACTGTTCTGCCGTTTGCGTACGGTCACACCGGACTTGGTCACTTCAGCCGGCAACAATCCTTGGGCTGACGCGACACGGTTTTGCACGTTGACAACGCTCATATCAGGATCGGTCCCTTGGCGGAAATAGACTGTAATGGTGGCAGCTCCCGTATTCGTGGCCGTAGAGGTCATGTACATCATGTTCTCCACACCATTCATCTGCTCTTCCAACGGGGTGATGACACTCTTCATCACGGTCTCCGCATTGGCCCCTGTATAGGTGGCACTGACACGGACAGTAGGTGGCGCAATATCCGGAAACTGTTCGATGGGAAGTTGGGAAAGTCCGATCAGACCTACAATCAGGATGGCCACAGAGATGACGCCCGACAGAATGGGGCGGTCGATAAAGGTTTTGACATGCATGGCTTACTCCTTTCCCTTTTGTGGATCTACTACTGTTCCTTCACGTACCAGCCCGGCCCCCTCGGCCAAGATGACATCGCCGGCTTGCAAACCGCTTTCCACCACATATTCGGTGCCGTTGTTCAATCGGAACACCGTAACCGGCACTGCATGGGTTTTACCTTCGACGATTTTATAGACGAAGATCTTGTTTTGTAGTTCGTACGTGGCTCCCTGCGGAATGACAAGAGCCTCCGTCCGGGTAGCTGGCAGCAACACGGAACCGCTTCCTCCACTGCGCAACAAACGTTTGTCATTGGGAAAATCTGCCCTAAGCGTGACGGCTCCTGTACCCGAAGTGACCAGTCCGCTGACGGCACGGATGCGTCCCTTTTCGCCATACGTCTGTCCATTGCTCATACAGAGCTCCACATCGGGGGCCTGTTGCATGAACTCCTCCAGCGAGCCATACTGTTCCATTAAGTCGATCACCTGATTCTCAGTCAATGAAAAATAGGCATACATCGGATTGTCATCCGATACGGTCACAAGCGGCTCGGAGATACTGCTGCTCACCAACGCTCCGACACGATAGTTGATCATGCCGGCCACTCCGTCAACGGGACTCTTTACTTCTGTATAGGATAGATTGTTGCGTGCATTGATCTCTTGTGCTTCGGCTTGGGCCAGCTGTGCTTCTGCGGCAGCAAATTCATTGCGGGCTGCCGTCAGGGCATAGTCGAGCACTACATTTTGTTCGCGCAGGGCTGTGGTACTTTCCAGATTGAGCCGTGCCGTAGCCAGATTGGCCTGGGCACTTTTGACATTGGCTTTTGCTTCGTTCCAGGCTGCCTGATAGGGCACCTGATCGATGACGAAAAGCAGCTGTCCGCGATGTACTGTTTCTCCTTCACCGATACAGATCCGGGTGATGAGTCCACTCACTTGCGGACGGATTTCGACTACTTGCTGACCGGTTAACCGAGCGGTGTATGTAGAGGTAAGAATACGGTCGGAAAGTGAGACCGTCATCAATTTGTATTCGGTTGTCTCCGTCTGTTTTTCGTGTTGCCCGCAGCCTCCCAACAGGCCGGCCAAGAGCAGATAACATAAACTGATTTGGTAACGCATGAGTATTTTTAGTTACATTGATTTGATGCAAAATAACGGACAATAGGACTCCATTTTAAGGAAGTCGGCAGGATATGGTGGCAGAAAGGCTCTTTTTGAGGGTAATGGCAAATCGCCTATGTCAAATTAATTCCTATTTTTGTATGGTGTAAAATTCGTGGTCTGCATATCAACGTAAGTGTTACGATTATGAATACAAAATTGGTACTCACAATGGTTCTGGCAGGACTCCTCGGCTTTGTACAAGCCCAAAACAACTCCAACGAAACAAGTCAAATTCTGGCCCAGCCTACCGGAAAGACCGATTGGATAGATCCGATCACAGCTGTTCCTGCCGGATGTCAGTATCTGCTCTATCCTACACCCAGCCGGGGCGAAGGGACCCAGGGCAGCACGCTGGTCTATCTGCCTCCCCGCTACGAAGAGTCTGCTGAACAACGTTATCCGGTGATTTACTATTTGCATGGAGGCGGTGGCAACCAGCGAGAGGTGCGTTGGCTGATTCCCCGTCTGGATGCAGCCATTCGTGCCGGCAAGATGAAACCAGTCATCGTGGTGGCTCCGCAAGCATTGCCGATCGGCTGGTATATCAATGCGAATGTAAGTGATCCGAAGGTGACATCCGGTCCGATTGAGGATGTGATGATTCGCGATCTGATTCCCTATATCGACAGCCATTACCGTACGGTGGCCACACGGGAAGGCCGTGGCATTGAGGGTTTCTCCATGGGAGGCCGTGGCACTTTGTTGTTGGCTTTCAAGCATCCCGATCTCTTCTGTGCAGCCAGCAGTGTGGCAGGTGCCGTGGTGGATTGGGACGAGGAACCGTTGCAACGGGCTCTGGAATGTACGTTCGGCGATGTGAACAATCCCTATTCCAGAATCTATTTCGATGCTTGGCATCCTCGGGTATTTGCCTGTCAGCAGGCACGCCATATCATTCAGAACGGCATGAAAATCCGTCTGTTTGTCGGGGATAAGGACCGGCTCTTTGAAGAGAACGGCCACCACATCACACAGCGTTTCCATGAATTGTTGGATGCCTTGCAGATTCCGCATAGTTTCCGGATCGTGCCGGGGGCTGATCATAATCCGACAGAGATCTTCGATGAAGCGGTGAATCCGTATGACACCTCGTTTTGGAATGAGGCGTTTCAGGTAAAATCAGAATAATCTTTTTAATACAAATAATGGCCTTATGATGAAGAAAATCGTATGTATGATGTGGGTTCTGGCAGGATTCCTGGGTATGGCACAAGCCCAAAACAACTCCACTACGGATCAGCATATCCGGTCGGTCACGGCCATCAGCCGTGTGTTGGGCGACGGACGTAAAGTCGCTACTGTGGTGCTGGAGTATGATGAACCCATCAATAACAAGAAACTGACCACTGATTGTTATCAGGTAGAGGGAAAAGAGGTGACACGCGTGTATGCGAACACACAGCCGGAACGGGCCGAGAAGGGACAGAACGGCCACTATGTGATCATCGAGGTGAAGGCAGAGGTGGACCTGAATGCCCAGCCGAAACAGCCTACACCGGCTGAGATGGAAAAGAAGAAAGAGCGTGACCGGATGCAGGGAGGTCCCGGACTGAGAGCCGGTTGGAGTACGGGTGGCAATGACAGTTATCCGGGGGATGCAACTGTGGTGCAGACAGCGGACATCCGTACGGTCAAAGGCGCTGTTTACAAGGCAGGTGATACGCCGATCCATAGTACAGTAGAGCGTTGCTTGGTGGCAGACGACTTCAAGCAGGAGGAGTTTGTCAGTCCCTATTCCGGACAGGTGTTGCCTTACAACATCTATTTGCCGGGCGATTATGATCCCAACGTACAGTATCCGTTGGTCCTCTTTATCCATGATGCCGGTGTGGCAAGCGGTCCGGTCACACATACGCTCCACCAGGGCAATGGTGCCACCTCATGGGCAGAGCCAGAAGCTCAGGCACGCCACAAATGTATTGTAGTGGCTCCGGAATATCCTTTCATCACCGTGGATGACAATTGGAACTACAGCCATCATCTGGATGCGACGATTGCATTGCTGAAGGATCTGCAGAAGCGTTATT
>JBJECC010000046.1:0-3119 GCA_051870655.1 Parabacteroides sp.
CCGATCTATAGTATGAAAGCTCTTGAAAGATTAGTAGCAGAAAAATTATTGAAGATTAAAGCCGTCAAATTGCAGCCGGCAAATCCGTTCACTTGGGCGTCAGGTTGGAAATCTCCGATTTACAACGACAATCGAAAAACACTTTCATATCCGAGTGTACGCAGTTTCATCAAATTGGAATTGGCCCGCGTCATCAGCGAAAACTTCACTGACGTAGATGCCATCGCAGGTGTAGCCACAGGTGCCATCGCACAGGGTGCTTTGGTAGCCGACCTGTTGGGACTTCCGTTTGTTTACATCCGTTCTACCCCGAAAGACCACGGTTTGGAAAATCTGATTGAAGGAGAATTGAAGCCCGGTTCAAAAGTAGTCATCATCGAAGACTTGGTGTCAACCGGCGGCAGCAGTCTGAAAGCGGTAAAAGCCGTCCGTAACTTCGGTTGCGATGTAGCCGGCATGGTTGCCATCTTCACGTATGGTTTCCCGGTGGCAGTGGAGGCTTTCAAAGAGGCAAAAGTCACATTAACCACGCTGAGCAATTACGATGCAGTCATCGACGAAGCTGTCCGCACCCACTACATTGACGAATCTGAAATCGCAATTCTGCAGGAATGGCGCAAAGATCCGGCCAATTGGGATCCTAACAAATAACACGAAACAATCAACACATGACCGAATTTGTAAGCGAGATCAAACAAATCCCGCAAAATGACGATCGTATCTTCGCCATGTTGTCTGACCTGTCCAACTTAGAACGGGTGAAAGACCGCATTCCCCAAGATAAGATCAAAGAATTTACGTTCGACAGCGATTCGTGCAGCATCGCTGTCGAACCTGTAGGCAAAGTAACCTTCCAGATCGTGGAACGGGAGCCGAACAAGACCATCAAGTTCCAAACCGCCGATTCACCGGTCCCCTTGACCCTGTGGATCCAATTAAAGCAGGTGGCGGAACTGGACACCCGGATGAAACTGACTGTTCATGCCGATATTCCGATGTTCCTCAAAGCGATGGTCTCCAAACCGCTGCAAGATGCCTTGAACAAGATTTCGGACATACTGACTGTCCTACCCTATTAATTAATGTATAGCAAATGGCTCAAAAACTTTGGGAAAAGAATGTCCAAGTAGATCATGAAGTGGATGTCTTCACCGTGGGAAAAGACCGCGAGATGGATCTCTACTTGGCTAAATACGATGTGCTCGGATCCATGGCGCACATCACCATGCTGGAAAGCATCGGTCTGTTGGGCAAGGAGGAGTTGCCCGTGCTGCTGGCAGAACTCCGCAAGATTTATGCCTTGGCAGACCGTGGCGAGTTTGTCATTGAAGAGGGGATCGAGGATGTCCACTCGCAAGTAGAGTTGATGCTCACCCGCCGGCTGGGTGACATGGGCAAGAAAATTCACAGTGGCCGTTCGCGCAACGATCAGGTATTGCTTGACCTGAAACTGTTCACGCGGGCCCAGTTGCAGGAGCTGACGCATCTGGTGCATTCCCTGTTCGACGTGTTGATCAGCCAAAGCGACCGCTATAAAGAGGTCCTGTTGCCGGGCTATACCCATCTGCAAATTGCCATGCCCTCCTCTTTCGGCTTGTGGTTCGGTGCCTATGCGGAAAGTCTGGCCGACGATCTGCAACTGCTCCAGGCTGCTTACAAGATTTGCAACCGGAACCCGTTGGGATCCGCTGCCGGCTACGGATCTTCCTTCCCGCTCAACCGACAGATGACCACCGACCTGTTAGGTTTCGACAGCATGAACTACAATGTCGTGTATGCCCAAATGGGACGCGGAAAGATGGAACGGACCGTCGCGTTTGCGTTGGCCGGCATAGCCGCTACGCTTTCCAAACTGGCATTTGACTCCTGTCTGTTCAACAGCCAGAACTTCGGTTTCATCAAATTGCCGGATCAGTTTACCACGGGTTCCAGCATCATGCCCCACAAGAAAAACCCGGATGTCTTTGAGCTGACACGTGCCAAGTGCAACAAAATCCAAGGATTACCCAATCAGATCACACTGATATTCAATAATCTGCCTTCCGGATATTTCCGCGATTTACAGATCATCAAAGAGGTGTTCCTCCCGGCTTTCGACGAATTGAAGGATTGCCTGCGGATGGTCACTCACATGATGCGGGAGATCAAGGTGAACGAGCATATCATGGATGACAACAAATATGCTCCGATCTTCAGTGTGGAGGCTGTCAACCGGTTGGTATTGGAAGGGGTTCCTTTCCGCGATGCATACAAGCAGGTGGGACTGGACATCGAGGCCGGACATTTCGTGCCCGACAAACAGGTGCATCACACACATGAAGGGAGCATCGGAAACTTGTGCAACGATCAGATCTCCCAACTGATGGAGAACGTCCTGAAGGGATTTTCATTTGAGCGCGTCAACCAGGCCGAACAACAGCTTATCCAAGGAGTCCGATGAAACGTGTATTGTGGATATTGATGGCGGCATGGCTGTTTTCGTGTGACACGGCCGAACAGTCAGACATTCCCTATTCCAATGTCTATTTCAAAATCGACTTGCGGTTTCAGGACAAGGAACTGAATGCGCTATTGGCCAACAAGACATTCATGACACCTCGCTATGCCGGAGAAGCCATGGGCTATTCCGGCATCCTGGTTGTCCACGGGCTGAATGATGTGTTCTATGCCTATGAATTGTGCTGCCCTTACGAAGCCAGACGGGAGATCCGGATCGAAGTGGACAGTACCGGGCTGTATGGAATCTGCCCACAGTGTCAATCGAAGTATGATATTGTCAACGGCGGTTATCCGGTAGAGGGGCCCGCTCGGAATTATCTCCGCACGTGCAACGTGCATGCAAACGGCAGTGAGTTGGTTGTCGAAGGGTATTCCAATTAAAAATTGAGGTCAAAACAAGCATTTCTCTGAAAAAAGTTTGGTAGTATAAAAAATTACACTACCTTTGCACTCGCAAAACAAAGAAAGGCATTGCGGAAGTAGCTCAGTTGGTAGAGCATAACCTTGCCAAGGTTAGGGTCGCGGGTTCGAGTCCCGTCTTCCGCTCGATTCTCATCAGAGAAACAATTTGACATACTGCGGAAGTAGCTCAGTTGGTAGAGCATAACCTTGCCAAGGTT
>JBJECC010000047.1:0-16503 GCA_051870655.1 Parabacteroides sp.
GGGCCGAGATCAGTGTCCGGGCAATTCGCTCGTCCTCCATCAGGTATTTAAACACCGCGTCGTAAATCGGGTTTGCAAGATACAATTTCATGTCAAAGTCTCCTTTTCTTTTTCCATCTGTATTTAGGGTTGCAAAATACGATGTTTTTCCGGTTCCCGCAAACAAAGCCGTAAATAATTTTTTATAGTCTATCGAATGCTTACAGCCTATATACCCAAATATCTACACATAAAAACAGAGAATTTTTATCGCTCACCTGTTTCGATATTGAAGAATTATCCTTTACTTTGTAAAAAAGTACAGATTCAAAGATGAGACAGTTATATATACTATTGGTGAGTTTCTTGTTGATTCCCTGCTTTTATGCTCAGGGACAGGACGAAGGAGAGGATTTGCCGGTGGGTGATGCGTTTCTTTTCACCTTTCAGGAGGGTGATGTGGACATCCAATCCGGTTTTGGAAACAACACGATCGAACTGGAACGGTTGAACAGGCGTGTGTGGCCCTCCATTGCCCAACTGATGGATGGAGAATATCACCTGCTGATCGTCTCACACATTCATTCGGAGACGGGATCGGTGTCCAAACTGTCGATCAACACCGCAGCCTGGCGGGCCAGTTTGGTGCGGCGTTACTTGAAAAACAAATATGCGTTGGAAAACCGGAGCATCTCTTTCTATGTGGATCGCAGCGGCAACTGGGGGAATTCCGTCCATGTCTATCTGCTCTATTTCCCGATGCCGGAGTTTGCCAATAAAAAGATCTTCTTCTCGGACGACCAGTCATCAGAAGCGATATCCGCCATGTTGAAGCGGTATGACATTCCTCCCTACATCTATGTCATGAACGACCCCGATCTGGTGAGTGAGGATGAACCGTTCGCCTACGTGGTCATCAACAACAAGGCAGAACTGCCATACGAAGAGGGAGCAACCCTTCCTGTCTTGCCGCCCTCCACGCCACGCAAACGGCCGGCTGCCACGTCGGAGGCTGCACCGGCCCCTAAACCGGCTCCGGTCCCTGCCTCCCAACCGACAGCCGCTGTCGCACCGGAGCCTCGTCAAGAGGAGCCCCGTGCCACGGAGCCTCAGATTCCTCCCTCCTATCCCGTCTATCAACCCTTCAATCTGACCGTACGCACCAACCTGCTTTCATGGGCTACGTTGACACCGGGTTTTAGCGTGGGCAAAGAGGGAACCTCCATGAAACTGGGGGCCACCATGCCTAACCTGGAACTGGAATATGCCTTTGGCGGTTGGGGGTCTATCCTGTTGGGCGGTACCTATTCCCGATTCAGCTACAAAGGCAACCCAAACAATTTGTGGGGTGTCTCCTCCGTTCTGGTAGAACCGCGTCTCTGGTTTGACGACGACGGAGCCTACCGTGGTTTCAATGTCGGTCTCCAGTTGAAATATGGAAACTTCAATGTACGCGAGAACGATCCGATCGGATATGGCCAGACCGGACAGTTTTTCGCAGCCGGTGTCATGCTCAACTACTTACAACCCATCTACCGGAACCTGGCATTCGAAGCGGGTGTAGGTTTCGGAACCCGTATGGTGTTCAATGCATCGGTATATGAACGTGACTATGACCAGCAAATCAGCCAGACCATCCAGACATACACGCAGAACAATTTCATGATCAATGTGCGGTTGGCACTGGTGTACCGCTTCGGTTTCCGGTAAAAGTATCTACACATACAGGACAAAGTACCTGTCTTTCCTTGTTTTCAGAAGAAGCTCCTTTCAGAAAATAATGCAACCAAATAGGCAGATAGTATCAGCCATTGTCTCTGCCGGGTATTTATTTTTGCCACACAAAACAACAATCATTCGTTATGAGAAAAAATATCATCATGAAATGTGGGGCGATCCTGCTGGGATGCACCCTTTCTCTGTTTGCCTCTGCGGCAGACATTGTCTTGAAATCGGCAGCCCTACAAATGTCGATTGCTGAAAACGGTCATTACCGCTCTATCCGGATCGGTCAAGAGGAGGTGTTGGCTTCGGACCACGTTCCTTTAGTCGTAGCCTGTACCCAAGGTCAGGTGATTGAGCCCCGCAAGGCGGAGATCAAAGGGAAAACGATCCGTCTGACCATGAGCGACGACAACCTGGTCACCCTGAGCTATACGGAAACACCCCACTGCCTGACCTTGACCATCACCCAAGTACCGGACTCTTACGAGGCTTTGCTGTTCGGACCGATCAAAGTGAATATCCATGAGGTGGTAGGCGATGTGATCGGTGTCGTGCAGGGACGCCATGTGGCTTTGGGTATGCAGGCACTCAATGCGAAGACCATGTCCGGTCTGCCGACAGAATATATCGATGTAGTGAAAAAGAAATACGATATTGAGGGAAAAAGTGCGGAACTCTCTGTAGGCAGTCTGCCGGACTATCGGTTGGCGGCCGTCGATCTGGCAGACGGAGCGGCCCTCCAATTGATGTGCCGCAACCGGAGCCGACTCGAATACAGACAGGTACAGACGCTTGACAGTGTCATGGTACTGCCTGTCAAAGGTCCTGACGCTTCGATTGTCGGTGCCAAGATCGCGCTTTTCGGTTGTCCTTCAGCTGAAGCCCTGCAACGGATCGGTGAGATCGAAGTGGAACAGGGGCTGCCCCATCCGCTATTCGACGGAGAATGGGGAAAGACAGCCCGTTCAGCCATGCGTTCCTATCTGATCACCGACTTTACCGAACAGAACCTCGATGAGATTCTGGACAAAGCGGAAATTGCCGGATTTAAATATGTATATCATCCGGGGCCTTTTGAGGATTGGGGACATTTCCGCTGGAACAGCCAGTTCTCCAGTACCGGCGACGAGGGAGTGAAGGCCATGATGGACAAGGCGGCCTCCCGTGGTGTGGCACTGGGTGTACATACCCTTTCCAACTTCACCACCACCAACGATGCGTTTGTGACCCCTACTCCTTCAGACCATCTGCTCAAACAGGGCATACTCGAACTGACCCACGCCCTGGATGCGACCCAAGAGGAGATCGTGATTCGCCACTCTTCGCTGTTCAAAGTTCCCATGACCCTGAATGCCATGCAGATCGATAAGGAGCTGATCACATTCGGCAAGGCGGAGGAGAATGCGGACGGTACCCTGATATTGAAAGGATGCAAACGAGGTGCCTTTGGCACACAGGCCGCCACACACGCCCAAGAGACTCCGCTCTACAAGTTGTGGGACTATCCCTACAAGACCCTTTTCCCCGATTTGGAACTGCAGGAGGAGTTCTCGAAACGCCTGACGGAACTGTTCAACAAGACCGGATTGCGCCAGATCTCTTTCGACGGACTGGAAGGATGTGCCTACACCGGCCATGAGGATTATGCCACTTCACACTTTGTGGAGCAGTTCTACAGAGGAGTGCATCACAATGTCCTGAATGATGCCAGCCGGCTGAGCCATTACACCTGGCATATCCACACCCGTATGAACTGGGGCGAACCGTGGGGAGAAGCGATGCGCACGGGACAGGTGGAAAACCGGATCAAGAACCAGCACTATTTCCAACGGAACCTCTTCCCGCGGATGTTGGGTTGGTTCCTCATCCGTCTGGCCGACCGCAAATTTGAATGTTCTACACTGGAGGATCTGGAATGGGCCTTGGCAGAAGCAGCCGGATTTGATGCAGGCTACGCCATGAACATCGGCGTGCGTACCCTGAAACGCCATGGACAGATTGACCGGCTGCTTGCCTCCATCAAGCATTGGGACCTGTTGCGCGAGAAGCAGTGTTTCACCGAAGAGCAGAAAGAACGGCTGAAAGATCCGGCCACCGAATGGCACCTGGAGCCGTTGTCCGAACAGAGCTATGCGCTTTATCCCCTTTCCATCACGAAGCGCTACCGTTGCGACTTGGGCGAATTACAGCCGGGACAACCGGGTGGAGCCGACTGGAGCATAGAGACCCCGTATGCCGGTGCCTTTGCGGTCAGACTGCGTGTAGAGGGTGACGGATACATCGAGAATCCCCGCTTCATGACCGAGAAGGGGGTCGTCGCCTTCCCCTGCCAGGTAAAGGATGGAGAGTACCTGCTCTTTGACTTTGACGGCAAGGCCACGGTAACAGACAAGAATTACCGTGTCCTGCGCACCGTCGAACCGGAAGGAGCCGCCGAATTGCCTCTGGGTGACTCGCACGTGGCCTTCTCCTGTGACAAAGAAGCGGATTCCGCTCCCGAAGTGACCGTCCGTTTCATCACGCGCGGCACACCGGAGCAAATTCAAGTGAAATAGGCCGGACAGCCGGACAGGAGGCTGATTTGACATGACTTTCTCTCATTTTGTGTTAAACTGTTGATATTTTTCAAGTAGAAGTTTATCTTTGTGAAATAATATCGATGATTTATCAGAAACACAGAAACATGAAGAAAGGATTTCGCTCATTGTTGGCCTTAGCAGCGTTCGTTTGCGGAACGACTGGTTCACTCACTGCCGGACCGGCGGATGACCAGTGTGTAGGTTATTTGTTTACCTATTTTACAGGCAATCATATCTCAGAAGAGTCCATCTGTTTTGCAGTCAGTACAGACGGCTATTCATTCCGGGCACTGAACGGCAACCGTCCGGTGCTCGATTCAAAAATAATCAGTTCCACCGGGGGTGTGCGGGATCCGCACATCCTTCGGTGTGAAGATGGCAAGACCTTCTATATGGTTGCCACAGATATGGTGTCAGCCAACGGTTGGGACTCCAACCGGGCGATGGTCTTGCTCAAATCCACAGACCTGATCCACTGGAGCCATTCCGTCGTGAACATGCAGAAACGGTATGCCAATCAGGAAAAGCTGAAACGGGTCTGGGCACCACAGACCATCTTTGATGCGGAAGCCGGCAAATATTTGGTCTATTGGTCCATGCAATATGGAGACGGAGCGGACGTGATCTATTATGCCTACGCCAACGCTGATTTCACCGATCTGGAAGGAGAACCCAAACCTCTCTTCCTGCCGAAGGACGGCAAATCCTGCATTGACGGTGACATTGTCATCAAAGAGGGGATGTATCACCTGTTCTATAAGACGGAGGGGCACGGAAACGGCATCCGGGTAGCGACCACCCGTTCCCTGACATCCGGCCTCTGGGAAGAGTCAGCCGACTACAAACAACAGACCAAGGATGCGGTCGAGGGGGCCGGTACCTTCAAACTGATCGGGCAGGACAAATATATATTAATGTATGACGTCTATATGAAAGGGGCCTATCAGTTCACGGAAACCACCGATCTCCAACACTTCAAAGTGGTCGATAATCAGGTGACCATGGATTTCCATCCGCGACATGGTACCGTCATCCCGATCACCCGTTCGGAGCTGGTACGGCTCACCGGACAATGGGGAACGCCGGAGATGCTCTCCGCCATACCCAACAATCCCATCTTACCCGGATTCCATGCCGATCCGGAAATCCTCTATTCCCGTCAAACAGGCCGTTATTACATCTACTCCACCACTGACGGACAACCCGGCTGGGGCGGTTGGTATTTCACAGTCTATAGCTCTGCCGACTTGAAGGACTGGCGTGACGAAGGCGTGATGCTGGATCTCCGCTCCAATCAGGTGACCTGGGCCAACGGCAATGCCTGGGCTCCCTGTATCGAAGAGAAGCAGATAGACGGAAAATGGAAATATTTCTTCTATTATAGCGGCAACCCGTTGGATGACAGCGGCAAGCAGATCGGTGTCGCCATGGCAGACTCTCCCGTCGGTCCCTTCAAGGATTTAGGCCATCCCATCCTCACGAAATCACCCACGGGCCATGGACAGCAGATCGACGTTGATGTCTTTACCGATCCTGTCTCCGGCAAGTCCTATCTCTACTGGGGCAATGGATATATGGCAGGAGCCGAACTGAACCCGGATATGGTCTCCTTGCGTGAAGAGACGCAAGTCGTATTGACTCCCAAGGGTGGCACATTGGCGGACTATGCCTATCGCGAAGCCCCCTATGTATTCTATCGCAACGGCCTGTACTATTTCCTCTGGTCAGTAGATGACACCGGTTCTCCCAATTATCATGTGGCGTACGGCACATCGAGCTCTCCGTTGGGCCCGATCCAAGTGGCGAAGGAGCCGATCGTGATCGCACAAGATCCGAAACAGGAGATCTACGGTACAGCCCACAACTCGATTTTGCGGATTCCCGGTACAGACGACTGGTATATTGTCTATCACCGGATCAACAAGCGGTACCTCGATCCGAAACAGGGGCCGGGCTGGCATCGCGAAGTATGTATGGATAAACTGAATTTCAATGAAGACGGGACGATCCGTCGGGTGACTCCCACTCGTTAACTTATTAATAACCCCATATCATGATTTGGAACGAAACAATGGAATGTATGCAGCGCGAAGATATGCGTAAGCTGCAGAGTATAAGACTAAGACGTGTTGTAGAACATGTATATCACAACACCCCCTTCTACCGCAGGAAGATGCAGGAAATGGGCGTTACACCGGACGACATCCAGTCTATCGACGATATCGTCAAACTCCCCTTCACAGTCAAGCAGGACTTGCGTGACAATTACCCCTTTGGCTTGATGGCGGCCCCCATGTCGGAGATCGTCCGGCTGCATGCCTCTTCCGGTACCACCGGCAAACCGATCGTGGTAGGTTACACCCGCAAGGATTTGGCCATTTGGTCGGAGGTGGTAGCCCGTTGTCTGACTGCCTACGGACTGACCAAGAACGACTCGGTGCAGGTTTCCTACGGGTACGGACTCTTCACCGGTGGCTTGGGAGCCCATGCCGGTGTAGAGAACATCGGAGGAACCGTGATCCCGATGAGCAGTGGCAACACGCAAAAACAGATCCAGCTGATGCATGACTTCGGAGCCAAGGGATTGGCTTGTACCCCCTCCTATGCCCTCTATCTGGCAGAGACCATCCGGGAGTCCGGCATTCCGTTGGAGGAATTCCAGCTACGGGTCGGTGTGTTCGGAGCCGAGCCTTGGACAGAAGAGATGCGAAAGGAATTGGAAGAGAAGCTGCATATCAAAGCCTACGACATTTACGGCCTGACGGAAATCTGTGGTCCCGGTGTAGGCGGTGAATGTGAATGCCAGAACGGCACACACTTGTGGGAAGACCATTTCTTCCCCGAAATCATCGATCCCGTGACCTTGCAGCCGGTTGTACCCGGAGAAAAGGGTGAGCTGGTCTTCACCACCCTGACCAAAGAGGGTATGCCGATGATCCGATACCGTACAAGAGACCTGACCTCCCTCAATTACGAGCCTTGTGCCTGTGGTCGAACCGCCGTACGTATGGGACGCATTTTGGGCCGAAGCGACGATATGCTGATCATCCGAGGCGTCAATGTATTCCCGTCACAAGTAGAGAGCGTCATTCTGGAATTGCCGGAGTTCGACCCGCACTATCTCATCGTCGTGGACCGTGTCAACAACACCGACACGTTCGAGATCCAGGTGGAAGTACGCCCCGAATACTACACTGACGAAATGAACAAGCTGCTGGCACTCAAGAAAAAGATTGCCGGACGTATGCAAAGCGTCATCGGTTTGCAGCCGAACATCAAGATCGTTGAGCCGCGCAGCATCGAGCGTAGTACGGGCAAGGCCAAGCATGTGATAGACAAACGTAAATTCGAATAACCTATTAAAGATAAATACTATGTTAATCAAGCAATTGTCCATCTTTTTAGAGAATAAGAAAGGTCGTTTTACCGAAGTAGCCAAGATTCTGGGTGAAGCCGGTGTGAACATGTCCGCATTCACCGTGTCTGAGAATTCCGATTTCGGCATCCTGCGCCTCATCGTATCGGATACGGATAAGGCCATTGCCGTCTTGCGGGAGAAACTGTATGCGGTGAGTGTGGCCGAAGTGGTCTGCCTGCACTGTCCCAACCAGCCGGGAGCCCTGGCCAAAGCCATGGAAATCATCACATCCAACGGCATCTTTGTCGAATACATGTATGCGTTCTCACAAGGCGATGCTGCCAATGTGATCATCCGTCCGGACAACATCGAGAAATGTGCGGAGGTTTTGAAAGCCAATAAATTGGAATTGATTGCGGCCAGCGACCTCTACAAGTTGTAAATATTAACGTTCTGCGTGTCGTTTGTTTGTGAATAAAGCGTAACTTTGCACGCTAAAAGTATGAGCATGAAAAAGGTTGTATTTTTTTTGATGATGATGACGGTTTTATTCTCTTCTTGCGGAGAGTACAATAAAATCTTGAAAAGTACGGATTATGAATTGAAGTATTCTTATGCGAAGAAGTATTTCAACGCGAAGCAATATACCAAATCTGCCACAATCCTGGATGAGTTGGTTACAATCTTCAAAGGCACCGCGTATGCCGAGGAATCGCTATATCTTTTGGCGCAAAGTTATTATGGTCAGAAGGACTATCTGACCGCTTCCGAATATTTCGAGACCTATTATTCGACCTATCCGAAGGGAGAATATGCCGAGTTGTCACGCTACTACTCCGGCTACGGACTCTACTTGGACTCGCCCGATCCTCGTCTGGATCAGACACAGACCTACAAAGCCATCGAACAGTTGCAGCTCTATCTGGAGTATTATCCGCAGAGCGAACGTGCCTCCAAAGCACAGGAGATTCTGTTTGAGCTGCAGGAAAAACTGGCTCTGAAAGAGCTGATGGCAGCCCGGCTCTATTTCAACTTGGGTACGTATATGGGTAATAACTTCTTGTCGAGCGTGATCACTTCACAAAACGCCCTGAAGAATTATCCCTACACCAAATATCGGGAGGAATTCATGTTCCTGATCATCCGGGCCAAATATGAGCTGGCATTAGTCAGCGTCGAAGAGAAGCTGCAAGGCCGTTACCGGGATGTGGTGGATGAATATTACACCTATCTGAATGAATATCCGGAAGGTAAATATCTGAAGCAGGTCCAGAAGTATTTCGAATATGCGGACAAGCGGATAAACGACACGTATTAAATGTATTTTATAGCAATATAACAACGAAGTATGGATTACAGAAAGTCAAACGCTCCTACCAACACGGTGACCCGCGACATGATGAAGCTGTCTGCGGACACGGGAAATGTGTATGAAACAGTCATGATCATCGCCAAGAGAGCGAATCAGATCAGTAGTGAGATGAAGCAGGACTTGGAAAAGAAATTGCAAGAGTTCGCTTCGTACAACGACAATTTGGAAGAAGTATTCGAGAACCGCGAACAGATCGAGATCTCCCGCTACTACGAGAAGCTTCCGAAGCCGACCTTGATTGCTACACAGGAGTATCAGGAGGGAAAAGTGTATTACAGAAACCCGGCAAAGGAAAAGAATAATTTTTAAGCGCAGGACTGTCGGTCATGATTCAAAGAATACAAACAGTCTATTTGTTGGTCATCGTTCTATTGATGGTGACCACATTGTTTTTACCCTTGGCCACCCTGCAGGTGGGTGAGGCTTTCTACTCGTTCGATGCCGCCGGCGTAAGCAGCCTGATCGGAGAGACCTCTTTGGTTTATCCGACATGGGGCCTGTTCATCGTCACGGTTGTGATCGCCCTCATTGCCATGGTGACCATTTTCCTGTTCAAGAACCGGATTCTCCAGATCCGTCTGAGTGTCTTCAACGCCTTGCTGATGATCGGCTTCTATGCGTATGCAGCGTTCGTGATCTGGCAGCTGAAAGGGGAAATGGAGAATCTCCAATGGCATCTCAAATTCGCAATGGCATTTCCGCTGATCTCCATCATTCTGGATTATCTGGCCATTCGTAATATCGGAGCTGACGAGGCCTTGGTGCGCTCGTTGGATCGTCTTAGATAAATAAGAGGTATTTCAACATGAAATATGGTTTTGTAAAAGTAGCAGCAGCTACCCCCTCCGTGCGGGTGGCTGACTGCATTTTTAATATAGAGCAGATCGCAGGAATGATGCGCCGCGCCTCCGCACAGGGTGTGGAACTGATCGTCTTTCCTGAACTTTCCGTGACAGCCTATACCTGTCTGGATCTCTTCCAGCAGCGTACATTGCTGAACCAGGCCGAACAGGCTTTGCTGTCGCTGGTCGAACAGACAGCCGCTCTGCCGATCATGGCCGTGGTGGGTGCTCCGCTCGTGTCGGGCAACCAGTTGATCAATGCGGCTATTGTCTTCCAGGCAGGCACCATTCTTGGTGTCGTACCCAAGACATACCTGCCCAACTACCGTGAGTTCCAAGAAAAGCGCTGGTTTACCTCCGCCACAGACCTGTTGGCCGATACGATTGAGATCGGAGGCCACTCCTACCCTATGGGCAACGGATTGCTCTTCCAGTCCGGCGAGATGGTCATGGGAGTCGAGACCTGCGAGGATCTGTGGGTACCGCTGCCTCCCAGTACAGAATTGGCGTTGGCCGGTGCCAATGTGATTGTCAACCTGTCTGCCAGCAACGAACTCATTGGCAAACATCGCTATCGGCGCCGTCTTGTACGTCAGCAATCGGCGCGTTGCATAGCCGGCTACCTATATGCCTCTTCGGGCTTCGGTGAGTCAACGACCGACCTGGTCTTTGCAGGCAGTTCCATGGTAGCGGAAAACGGAGTCATTCTGGCGGAGGCCGAACGTTTCTCATTGGAGGAACAATTGGTTGTCAGTGAAATAGACCTGGAGAATCTCCAGCACGACCGTTTGGTTTCCGACACCTTCACAGAGGCTTTGCGACAGGGTACCTCCATGCAGATCCAACGGATATTGTGTGCTCCTGTTTCCCGAACGGAAGAGCCTGCTACGTTGTCACGCTTCATCGATCCCCATCCTTTCACCCCTTCGGGCGATGCGTTGCGGGAGCGTTGCGAAGAGATTTTCCAAATCCAGGTATCAGGATTGGCCAAACGTGTGATGCATACGCATGCGCAAACAGCCGTCGTGGGTATCTCAGGCGGTTTGGACAGCACACTGGCCCTGTTAGTCACTGTACAGACATTCGACAAATTGCAGATTCCGCGCGAGCGCATTGTCGGAGTCACGATGCCGGGATTCGGAACCACCGACCGTACCTACACCAATGCTGTCAATCTGATCCGTTCCTTAGGCGTCACCTTGAAAGAGATTTCCATTCGGGAGGCCTGTATCCAGCACTTCAAGGATATCGGCCACGACATACAGGTGCATGACGTGACCTACGAAAACGGACAGGCCCGCGAGCGTACACAGATCCTGATGGATGTGGCCAATCAGATGAACGGCCTGGTGATCGGTACGGGAGACCTCTCGGAATTGGCACTTGGCTGGGCCACCTACAACGGAGACCACATGTCCATGTATGGCGTGAACGCCAGCATTCCGAAGACACTGGTCAAGTATCTGGTGGAATGGGTGGCACAGACACAAGTGGACGAAGCGTCCAAAGTGACATTGCTCGACATCGTCGATACTCCGATCAGTCCGGAACTGATTCCGGCCGACGAGCAGGGAAACATCAAACAGAAAACGGAAGATCTGGTAGGTCCCTACGAACTCCATGACTTCTTTTTGTATCATTTCCTCCGTTTCGGCTCTACGCCGACGAAGATCTATTATTTGGCACAGCAGGCCTTCGGCACCGCCTATACCACGGAGACCATCAAGAAGTGGCTTTATACCTTCTTCCGTCGCTTCTTCCAGCAACAGTTCAAACGCAGCTGTCTGCCGGACGGTCCCAAAGTGGGTTCTGTCACCCTATCTCCCCGTGGAGACTGGCGTATGCCCAGCGATGCCATGGCTACTCTCTGGCTACAGGAGATCGAACAACTGGAGGTGAAATAACATTGGATTAACTTAGCATAAAAATATACGAAAAAAACATGAAACGATTGAGTTATGCAGCAATTCTCTCTTGCTTCTGTTTCTGTAGCCTTTCGGCTCAGCAGGGGAGCAAGCAGGTAGAATTGAAAGAGATAACGGATGGAAAATTCCGTCAGGTGACAGCAGTCGGTGAGATGCGCTCATTGCCGGACGGCAACTATTACACGGCCATGAATCCCGAACGCACCATGATTGTCAAATATGCCTACAAGACCGGCGAACCGGTAGATACGCTGTTCAACACCCGTACCGCACGGGAGTGCACCTTTGACAATTTCGAAGGTTACACAATCAGCAGCACCGGCCACCACATACTGGTGTGGCGCGAGACAGAGGCCATCTATCGCCGTTCACGGAAAGCTGTCGTCTATGATTACGATGTGCGCCGCAATTATGTGAAGCCGTTGACCGACTCAAAGAGCAAGCAGATGATCCCGACCTTCTCTCCCGACGGCCGCATGTGTGCCTACGTGCGCGACAACAACATCTGGATCCGCAAATTCGATTTCGACACAGAGGTGCAGGTCACCAAAGACGGCGAGATCAACAAGGTGCTGAACGGCATTACAGACTGGGTGTATGAAGAGGAGTTCTCCGTGACGAACCTCATGGCCTGGTCACCCAACAGCGAGTGTCTGGCGTTCGTGCGTTTCGACGAGTCAGCCGTACCGGAATATTCGATGCAGATGTATGGCAACGGAACCTATCCGGACTATTACAACTTCAAATATCCCAAGGCGGGCGAACGGAACTCCACTGTCACGCTGCACGCCTACGATGTGATGACCAAGGACACCAAGCAGCTGACTGTGCCGAATGAGGCAGGCTACTACATCCCGCGCATCACCTTCACGACACAGGACGACCAGCTTGCCGTGATGACCCTCAACCGTCAGCAGAATGTGTTCAACCTTTACTATGCCAACCCCAAAAGCGGTGTATTCCGTTTAGTGTTGAAGGAGGAGAACAAATGCTATGTCGATTCAGAATGGCTCACCTCCATTCATTTCATGAAGAATGGCTTTACCTACGTGAGCGAGCAGGATGGATATGCCCACATCTATCTCTACTCTCCCACCGGTGTGATGCAACGTCAGATCACGAAAGGCAACTGGGACGTAACCGACTTCATCGGTATGGATGAAGCGACCGGTACGGTCTATTATCAGTCAGCCGAGGAGCATCCGACCCGCCGTTCGGTCTATAAGATCGATGCAAAAGGCAAAAAGACCAAACTCTCTACGTTAAAGGGAACCAACAGTGCGGTATTCAGTGACAACTTTGCCTATTACGTGAATCGCTATTCCAATGCGACCACTCCGATGCAGATCACGGTGAACGAAACGAAGAGCAACAAGACCCTGCGTGTGTTGCAGGACAACGCCGCTTTGAAAAGCCGGTTGGCTGAATACCGTTTCTCTCCGAAAGAGTTCATGACCGTCACCACCGCTTCCGGCTATGAGCTGAATGCCTGGATGGTGAAACCGGCAGACTTCGACGCTTCCAAGAAATATCCGGTCATGATGACCCAGTACAGCGGGCCCAACTCACAGTCGGTCCTCGACAACTATGGATTTGACTGGGAACAATATCTGGCGGCCCACGGTGTGATCGTAGTCTGTGTGGATGGACGCGGCACCGGTGCCCGTGGCGAGGAGTTCCGCAAATGTACCTATATGCAGATGGGTGTGCTGGAGTCACAGGACCAGGTAGAGGCGGCACAGGCATTGGGAAAACTCCCCTATATCGACAAAAACCGCATGGCTATCTGGGGCTGGAGCTTCGGTGGCTACAACACACTGATGGCGTTGAGCGTGGGACATGGTACCTTCAAGGTCGGTATAGCCGTGGCACCTCCGACGGACTGGAAATTCTATGATACAGTCTATACAGAACGCTTCATGCGTACCCCGCAGGAGAACTTTGCCGGCTACAAAGCCACCTCTCCGCTGGCCCGTGTGAAGGATTTGCAGGGCAAGCTGCTGCTGATCCACGGTACGGCTGACGACAATGTGCATTTCATGCAGTCCATGATCTATGCCGAAGCTTTGGTACAGGCCAACAAGCAGTTCGATATGCACATCTATAAAGACCGTAACCACGGTATCTCAGGGGGTAATACCCGTTTCCACCTCTACACCAAAATGTCAAACTACTTATTCGACAATCTGTAATGGCGGAACATCTGAGAAAGCCTGACTGGCTGAAGATTCGTCTGGGGGGCAATGAACGCTTCACCCAGACGAAGCGGATTGTGGAGACCCATTGTCTCCACACCATCTGTACAAGCGGGAAATGTCCCAACATGGGAGAGTGCTGGAGCCGCGGTACAGCCACCTTTATGATCGGAGGAGAGATCTGTACCCGTTCCTGCCGGTTCTGCAATACACTGACAGGCAAACCGCTTCCGCTCGACCCCAAAGAACCGGACAATGTGGCGGAAAGCATCCGGCTGATGGGACTGAAACATGCCGTCATTACCTCCGTGGACCGCGACGATCTCCCTGACTTGGGAGCCGGCCACTGGGTCAAGACCATCGAAGCCATCAAGCGTGTCAATCCGGAGACGACGGTCGAGGTGCTGATTCCCGACTTTCAAGGACGGCTGGAGCTGGTGGACCAAGTGGTCCAGGCACAGCCTGAAATCATTTCCCACAATATGGAGACCGTACGCCGCATTACACCCGACGTACGCAGCGCTGCCAAATACGAGGTCAGCCTTTCCGTCCTCCGGCGAATTGCCGAAGGAGGCATTGTAGCCAAGACCGGTATCATGGTGGGATTGGGGGAAACACAGGCCGAAGTGGAAGAGCTGATGGATGATGTGCGTGCCGCAGGGGTCAGTGTGCTGACCATCGGCCAGTATCTGCAACCCTCTCGCAAGAATATTCCCGTGAAGGAATATGTCACACCGGAACAGTTTGAAACCTATCGGACTGTTGCTTTGGGAAAAGGATTCACCAAGGTGGAGAGTGCCCCTCTGGTCCGCTCTTCTTACCATGCAGAAAAACACATTTAACCCGATCCAATGAACTTTTTTTAGAGGAAAGTGGTTAGTAGATAAACAGAATCTAAAAAAAGACCGGTAATATGAATAAGGTGAGACAAGGTTTGGACAATCAGGCAATTGGCCTGCTTCCGTTGATGACATTCATGTTTTTGGACATTTTTTTCCCTTATAAACTGTCCTTTCTGATCGGAGCCACCTTTTGCCTGTCCAGCCTGGTCATTTATTATCTGCTGAGCCACCGGCAGGTGTACCAACTCATGCTGCTGCCCACGGCTGTCACCTTCATCGGCTACTCCCTGTTTCTGGGCATGCATCTGGAACCGGTTCTCTTCACCTACTCACCGCTGATCGTCGAACTGATTCTGGTCGTGGTGCTGATCCTCATGAATCTCTTCAAAGGGAAACTGTTGCAACGCATCCGCGAATCCCATATGCCGAAATACAAGCGCTCTGCACTCCGCACCACGCTCAATGAATTCTTCTTCGTGGCCCAGCTTACGCAAAATCTCTATACGCTGCATCTCTTTCTGATCCTTTTCTACAGTATTCTGCCGGAAGAGATGCAAAACGACACGCTCCATCAGTTCCTCTACCGCGAACTGGGATTCCTGATCGGCTTCACGCTGGTGCTCTACGAACAGCTCCGTCTGGTGCTGATGCAGGGAAGCCTGAAAAAGGAGATGTGGCTGCCGGTGCTCAACGAGAGTGGCAAGGTGGTCGGTTGCATTGCCCGTTCTGTGAGCCGCATCCTGCCGAAGAAATATTTCCATCCGGTAGTCCGCATAGCCATTCTCTATAAGAATATGTTTTACCTCACCAAACGTCCGCATGATGACTTTGTCTCGCCGGATGGCCTGGACTATCCGCTCCACGGCTATGTACTGTTCCGTCATACCATCCAGGAGACCGTGCTCGACCTGATTGACGAACTGAATCTGCCACAAAAAGAGATTGCGGAGCCCCACTTCTTGGTCCGTTACATTTTCGAAAACGAGCGGGTCAAACACTTGGTCTCACTCTATGTCCTACGTATCGACTCCGAAGCGTATCTCAAGAAAAGCGACTTTCCCGCCGGTAAATTCTGGATTCCGCAGCAGATCGAGGCGGAACTGCCCAACGGTATCTTCAGCTGTTATTTCGAAAAGGAGTATGACTATTTGAAAAACACACTGCTGATGGCCGAACAGTTCCTCCAAGTTGACACGCCCTAACGTGCCTCTGTTCCCCGTTTTCCCAACTCAATCACTTCGAGATCTTTGACCTGTCCCTCCTCTACGGCAAAGCGCACAAGGGTACGCACTTGGTGGAAGCCGCTGAGCCCTGCCGCACCGGGATTGATGTGAAGACAGGAGAGTGACCGGTCGTACATCACCTTCAGGATATGGGAATGGCCGGAAATGAAGAGTCCGGGCCTCGTGTCGTACAGCTCACGCCGGATCTGCGGATCGTAGTGCCCCGGATATCCTCCGATATGGGTCATCATCACCCGCAACCCCTCTACTGTAAAATGGGCCACTTTCGGATAATCCATCCGGAGCGGCTGGCCGTCAATGTTACCATACACGGCACGCAACGGTTTCAGGGCAGCCAGACGGGCAGCCAATTCGGGCGATCCGATGTCTCCCGCGTGCCAAATCTCGTCGCATGACTGGAAATACTCCCTATACTTGTCGTCCCAATAGGCATGGGTGTCTG
>JBJECC010000048.1:0-16447 GCA_051870655.1 Parabacteroides sp.
CGATTCCGAACGGGGATTGCCGGGAAGTATCAACTTCTATTACAAGGATGTGAATGAACGGATCTGGGATAATAACTTCTTTGTACAGGCACACTATAAGCAGCCCTTAGGAACCCATTGGCGGTTTCAGACCTCAGCCAAGTACAATTACGCGTTTACACGTTATCGGGACATCAATGATAAGTATGCTTCCGGTCAACAAGTGGATTTGAATACACAACAGGAGTATTATGGTTCAGCCAGCCTTTTGTATCAGCCGTGGCAACCTGTTACGGTGACACTTACCTCTGATTTGACCCATTCCCATTTGGAGAATAATTATGTGGGCGGTCCTAATCCCAAGCGGATCGCTTCCCAATCGGTTTTGGCAGCACAATATAAAGATACCCGATTGACGGCTACAGCCAGCCTGTTGGGTACTTACATGACGGATCGGGTCGTGCAGGGAGATCGTCCGGCAGATAAGAAACGGCTTTCGCCGGCAGCCAGTCTTTCGTGGCGTCCCTTTTCAGAGAGTACTTTCCGGATACGTATGGCCTATAAGGATATATTCCGGGTCCCGACCTTTACGGATCTCTACTATTTGCGTATGGGAAACACCAGTCTCCGTCCGGAGCGGGCCACACAGTACAATCTGGGCCTTACTTGGAGTGCGGCGCCGGGCGGTTGGCTGCGGTATGTCAGTCTGTCAACAGACGGATATTTCAATCGGGTAAAAGACAAGATTGTGGCACTGCCGACCATGTACGTCTGGAAGATGATGAATATGGGTGAAGTGGATATAAAGGGTGTCGATGTCAATCTCTCGGGTGAGTTCCCGTTGCCGGCTCACATGTCGGTGTTGTTGGCTGCTACTTACACCTATCAGTATGCTGTGGATGTGACCGATGAATCAGCGAAAAACTATAAACATCAGATCCCTTATACGCCCCGTCATACGGCAACTGCCTCTCTTTCGTGGGAGAATCCATGGTTGAATGTCTCCTATTTGCTGACAGCTGTGGGCGATCGGTATGCATTACCGCAAAATATCGAGAGTAATCGGATCGATGCGTATGTCGAACAGTCCTTGACGGCCAACCGGGAGTTTCAGTTTCACCGGGTCGGACTTCGTGTACAAGGTGAATTGCTGAATCTGGCCAATGTCAACTACGATGTGATTCAGTTTTATCCGATGCCGGGCCGTTCGTGGCGAATCAGTGTGTGTGTAACTTATTAATTTATTAATGATATGATGAAGAGTAAATTGGTTTATGGGGCGGCATTGGCCGTTTGTTTTCTGTTCCCCTTTGTGGGATGTAGTGACGATGAGGAGCTTGTAGATCCCGTTCCCACCGTACAAGTCTCTAACCTGCAGTTTGCCGATGAGAATCCGGCACAGGGTCTGCTCAGTGGTACGTTGACCTGGACAGCTCCTTCCTCTTTGGAGAATGTGACTGCTTACAGGATCTGTATCAGTTCCAGTGTAAACGGTTCACAGTTTACCTTGGCTGAGGTACCGGTTGGCACTAATTCCTACACATTGACCGATGTGGATTATATGGGATATTTGTCCGTATTTGCCTGCAACGGTGTAAATGCAGCGGCTACTGGTGCTTCGATTGCCGTATCGGATCTGTTTATCGATGAATCTGTACATGCCATCTACATTCTGAATTCCGGTAAGTTCGGTAGTAATAATGCCAGCTTGACAAAACTCAATATTCAGGGGGATCAGTTGGTTGAACAGGATTATTTCAAGACACAGAATGGTCGTGGCTTGGGTGATACGGCACAGGACATCCTGGCGTATGGAGAGAAGATGTACATTGCCATGTATGGCGAATCTACCATCGAAATCACGGACCTGCAGGCTAAATCGATCAAGCAGGTGAAGACGGAAGGCCAACCGCGTGCGTTGGTAGCCGAGGAGGGTAAGATCTACATTTCTTATTATAACGGTTATGTAGCTCGCCTGGATACGGCTTCATTGGAAGTGGAGGCAACGGTGAAAGTGGGACGTAATCCGGAGCAGATGGCTATCTATAATCAAAAGCTGTATGTGGCTAATTCCGGTGGTATGGACTACAATACGGAAGCAGGGTATGACAAGACCGTCTCTGTGGTAGATCTGGCATCATTCACGGAAACAAAGAATATTGATGTGGTGTTGAACCCGTGTAACCTGCAGTCTGTTGAGGATGGTATCTATCTGATTTCTATGGGTAACTATGCAGATGTGCCGAATACACTGCAATGGATTGATCCGAATACAGACGAAGCATCTGTGGTAGAGGCATTGCCGAATGCTACGGAAATGGCTTATCTGGAGGGTAAATTGTTCACGGATTATTCTCAGTATGATGCGAACTGGAATCAGGTGATTACGTTCAGCACATTGGATCTGAAGACACAGGCTGTGACGACATGGGATCCGCAAATCGCCAAACCGTACAAGATGTGTGCGACAGAGGCGAATCTGGTGATTATGGAGTCTGACTACACCAACAACGGTAATGCCTATTTCTTTGATTCAACGGGTTACAACCTGAAGGAGATTGAGACGGGTCTGAATCCGATCAAGGCCATTTTAGTAGAGAAGGATTGATGAAACTATTAGGAATGATTGCTGGGCTTGTTTTCTTGTTGGCGGCTTGTTCGCCGACAGGGAAACAAGCCGCTTCCGTTTCTGTACTCTCCATCGACAGTGTGACCTACGCGGAGGGATTCGAGGTGAAACGGTTTGCAGACTATACCTCGGTTGATGTACGTGATCCGTGGGACAGTACACGGATTCTACAGCGCTATCTGTTGGTGGATCGTGATCGGCCGGTTCCGGCTGATCTGCCTAAGGGCACTATTGTGAAGATTCCGGTCAATCGTGTGGTGGTATATACCTCTGTGCATGCAGCCATTCTGGAACAATTGCAGGAGGCTGAACGTATCATTGGTGTATGCGAACCGCGTTATATGGATTCTCCTGTGGTGCAGGACGGCGTACGGTCCGGACGGATTGCGGATCTGGGTGAGGCAACGGCCCCGAATGTGGAAAAGATGATTGAGATAGGAGCGGAGTTGATCATCGCCTCTCCTTTTCAGAATAGTAGTTATGGGCCGGTGGAGAAGATTGGCGTGCCGATTCTGGAAGCTGCCGATTATATGGAACCCCTGCCGTTGGGACGGACGGAGTGGATCCGTTTCTATGGGTTACTCTTTCATAAAGAAGCTTTGGCTGATTCCATTTTCCGGGCTACTGAACAACGTTATCTGTACTGGAAGGAACGGGTGGCTCATGTGGCTGAACGCCCGACAGTCTTTGTGGAGAAACGGTATGGTTCCTCTTGGTTTATGCCGGCTGGTGACAGTTACATCGCTCACTTATTGGAGGATGCGGGGGCTGAGTATGTGTTTGGAGGGTTGCCGGGAGCCGGGAGTACACCATTGGCCTTTGAAACTGTATATGCTCAGGCTTGCCATGCGGATTTGTGGTTGATGAAGTATAACCGGGACCAGGATATGCGATATGCAGATCTGCAGGCTGAATATGCGCCCTATGCCAATTTTGATGCGTTTCAGCATAGACAGATCTTCACCTGCAACACGGGAAAGGTCCCCTATTATGAAGAATTTCCATTACATCCGGACTATTTGCTGCAGGATTATGTATGGATTTTCCATCCCGACCGAATACCGGACTACAAGCCTCGTTATTATCGGCGGATGGCCGAATAAAAGGATAAAAACCCCGGTTCCCATACAACAGGACCGGGGTTTTTATAGTTTAGGCATTTGAAATTATAGGGAGATTTAGGTTTTTTTGTCTGTTATGCGTAGCCGTTCAACATTCCGTAGAAGTACATGGGCTTCAGAATGTACACTTTCAGCAACCAAGCCAACCATTGCTCTTTGGAAGTGTCGATCAGCGTGAAGGGGAACGAAGTGGCCGGCTCTTTGTTGTAGTCGAACTCACACAGCAGCACATGTCCGTAGTCTGTGACGATCGGGCAGGCGGCATATCCGTTATATTTTTCAGTCGGCTCTTTACCTTCCATCAGCGAAATCAGGTTCTTGGCAGCCAGCGGCACTTGAACACGAACGGCAGCTGAGGTCTTGCTGGTCGGGATACCGGCCACATCACCCAATGAAATGATATTCGGGTAGGTCTTGTGTACTAAGGTCTCTTTGTCCACCATGACCCAGGCATCGGCAGCCAACTTCCCTTCCGTCCAACCCAATCCGGCTTCACGGACGAAATCGGGAGCCGACATCGGCGGTACGAAGTGCAGGAAGTCATATTCTTCCACGAGCGGAGTGACGATGGTCTCGTCTCCACGTGTCTCGGTCTGTTCCATATAGACCTTCTTCGCCAACGTGTCGATTCCTTTTACCCGTGTGTGCAGGTGGATAGGAATGTTCCGTTCTTCATAGATCTCCTGCAGACGCGGTGTATAATACGGTACGTCATACAATGCTTTCGATGCGGTGAAGTAATCGAAACTCAACTTCTCACGTGTTCCCTGTTTCCGTGCGTAATGTTCGGTCAGCAAGCAGATCTTTTTCGGAGCCCCACCGCATTTATGCTTGGTATAGGTGTCCGTGTAGATGCCACGGCCTCCCTTTTGGGCGAATTCCTGAATGGCTTGCCAAGTCTTCTGGGCACCTTCGAAATCATAAATACAATGTGCGTTACCCTGTCCCAAAGTCTCGTAGGTTATGCCCTCCACTTTGTTCCAGTTGATCTGCAGACCCGGTGTCAACACCAGAAAATCGTACGGAATCTTTCCGTTGCTTTTTGTAGTGACCTGGTTCATCACCGGATCAACGGCTGTTACGCTATCCTGTACCCATTTAATTCCGCTGGGCATGCAGTCTGCCTGCTTTTTCCATACATCGTCCGGTTTGTACACACCCGATGCGATCAGGGTGAAACCGGGCTGGTAATACTGACGATCGCTGGGATCAATCAGGGTAATATCGGGATTCTCCAACCAATGGGTCAATCGGGCTGCCATGCTGATACCCGCAGCACCGCCACCGATGATGACAATTCTACCTTTGGCTTGGCTGGAGAAAGCTTTTGCCTTTTCTGTGCCGACAAGTGACAGGAAACCTGTTGCGGCTAAAAATTTAAGGAAATCACGGCGATTGAAGCCATGCTTTTCCAATACTTCCAATTGTTTTTCCAAATCACGTTCTTTCATGATATGCCGTATCGTTTTGTTGTGACAAAGGAACGACATTTCTTGTTAAATGTCAAAAAATAGGGTACAACACAGATTTCGCAAGCGAAAAAAAAGATCTCAAATGCTACATCAATCATTGCTCATTCTCCATATTAGGTATTTTAATGCATTGATAATAAGGAAATTGTTTAAATCTAAAATCTAAACGAAGAAGTTTAAAAATTTGAGAGGAAGTTGACCAGATTCGTGTCGTTATCCAGGTTCAGCCGTTTCCGTAATCGGTAACGGCGAAGCTCGATGGCACGGACAGAAATGTTCAGTAGAGAGGCAATTTCTTTGGTGGAAAGGTTCATGCGCAACAGACAGCATATCCGCAGATCACCACTGGTCAGATCTGTATATTGTTGCCGTAGGCGGTCTATGAAATTCTGGTGTGCACTGTTGAAATAGGTTTCGAACTGCAGCCAGTCTGCCTGGTCATTCAACGCCTCTTCCATCAGTCCACGTAATCTATTATATAGTTTGTTCGGATAGCGGTCGCCCAACGTCTCTTTTTGTTTCTCCAGTTCATCCAAAAACGATTGGATGGATTGGTTACGTCTGACCAGGGCAGAAGTTTGTAGCGTGAGCTCATTGTTTTTGTTTTGTAGCTCATTCTCCAGACGCTCGTGTTCCAATTGCTGGAGCCGTTGGGCCTCTTGATGCCGTTCGTTTTCCTGTTGCTCCTTCAATTTCTTTTGCTGCTGTTGCAGGTTGTGCTGGATAGTACGGTGCAGGAGGAACAATGCCAACAAGATGTACAGCAGATAGGCCCAGATGGTTTTGTACCAGGCTGGACGTACTTCTATGTCAATGGTCAGTTCCGGGAAAGGTCCCCGGACCACATATTTGCGAACACGGAGTTTATACTGCCCTGTGGGTAGCTGCAGAAAGGAGATTTTTCCGTCTCGTTGCCAGTCTGACCAATCGGTCGATACTCCTTCCAGTAGATAACTGATTTGGTGGTTGGGAGTGAAGATGGTTGTACTCACGTTGAGCCGGATCTCTTTAAAATGATGAGGCAATGTGATTTGACTGACATCCGGAGAGATGAGATGCAATCCGTGGTCATCAATGTATTCGATACGTCTGAAATGAGATTGGGTGAGAGATCCCAGTCCACTGCTGATGAGGCCATGTGTATTGACCAATAGCGGACCTTGCATGGTGGAAACAATGCAGAATGTATCATTGAGAGAAAAGAGTTTCGTCCCGTTTGTCACCATGTGCATGTTGTAGTTTTTCAGCATGAGACGACATTTGATCGACCATTTGCCATTGTTCTCCTCAGTCAAAGCTGCCTGATTGTGCTTGATCAGCCAGTAGAAACCGGGCTGATGGGTCGGGTAGATGTCTTCTGCCTCGGCAAATCCTCCTAACTCGGAATGCTCTTTAAGAAGTTGGTGCACCGGATACCCTTTGGGATAATTGCTGGAAAATAGCCTCTGCTGAACCTCCTCTTTGGATATTTGCAGGAAGGTATCTTGTGTGTCGAGACTTCTTTTGTAATAACCCAGATTGGTCTGGATATAGATGGAATCGTTGTGCAGGGCGGCATTGACCAGTTTTCCGATTTTACTACGTTTTCCCAACATCATGAAGGGCGGGTCAATGTCAATTTGTGAAATGCCGTTGTCGAAGACAACCCAAATGCGGGAGGTGTCCTGTACGACCATGTTGCGTACTATATTGTCTTGCAGTAGATTGCTTTGGTTCAGATGAAGCAACAAATGGCCTGTCTTGTCAAGGATATAGATGCCGTTTCGTTGAGTTCCTACGAAATAAAGATTCCGGTTGGTACAGATAACGGACGGTTTATCCGCCTGTATTGTGTCCGGGATGGGGCAGGATACTTCGGGATGATCAAACTGGACATGGGCGGGGATATGGTCTATGGCATGATATTGGATAGATCCTAATTCATCATACAGCCAATAGGCGTATTGATGCTCCTCTTTGGTGTAGATGGTATCGTGCGAAATGGTCACTTGCAAGATCGGACTTTTCTCTGGGGTCTGGTGACAGATCCAGCTGTTCCCGTCAAAGGAGAGCAGACCGGAATTGTTGGCTACATAAAGGGTTCCCCAATAGGAAATGGCCACGTCCCAATTCTGGCAACTTGCATTATAATCTCCGACAGAGTAGTTCTGCACAAACAGCGTAGGCGGCACCGGGTCGGTCGCTTTCCCTTTCTGACAACAGATAAGTCCGCAGAGAATAAGCAAATTGATCAGTATTCGATTCATGGTAATTCGGTGATTGATTCATCCATTCCCGATGAGGGAAAAACACCGGAGTGGTCTGTTGCCACCCCGGTGCAAACATATCTCATTAATATTCTTGCCAGCTCTTGATCTGGATATCGCCTTCTCCCATGTGGCAGAATGCGTCGATGAAGGCGCTTGCCAAACGGGCATTGGTGATCAGCGGAATGTTGTGGTCGATTGCGGCACGTCTGATCTTGTAGCCGTTCGTCAACTCACGCTTGCTGTGATCTTTCGGAATGTTGACAACCAGTTCAAAGACATGGTTGGTAAACATATCCATAATATTCAGATCGCCCTCTTCATCCGGCCAGCAGACGGCAGTCGCTTTGATACCGTTCTCGTTGAGGAACTTGGCTGTGCCGTGTGTGGCATAGATCGTGTAACCCTTTTCGTCCAACATCCGACAGGGCTCCAGCAGATCCACCTTGCTCTTGGCGGCACCGGAGGAAACCAGAATGTTCTGTTTCGGAATGTTGTTGCCCACAGCGATCATGGCTGATAACAGTGCTTCGTTGAAGTCATCTCCCATACAACCTACTTCACCGGTCGAACTCATATCCACACCCAGTACCGGGTCAGCCTTGTGCAGACGGGCAAAGGAGAACTGAGAAGCCTTTACACCGATCCAGTCAATGTCGAAAGCGCTCTTGTCCGGCTTCGTGTAGGGGGCATCCAGCATGATGCGGGTAGCCGTTTCGATGAAGTTACGTTTCAGAATCTTTGAAACAAACGGGAAACTACGAGAAGCACGCAAGTTACATTCAATGACTTTCACGAAATTGTTCTTCGCCAGGAACTGGATGTTGAAAGGACCGCTGATGTTCAGTTCTTTGGCAATCATCTTGCTCACTTTCTTGATGCGACGGGCTGTCTCGAAGTAGATCTTCTGTGCCGGGAATACCAAGGTGGCGTCACCGGAATGCACACCGGCAAACTCAATGTGTTCAGAGATGGCATACTCTACCACTTCTCCGTTTTGAGCCACGGCGTCAAACTCGATTTCCTTGGTGCCTTGCATAAATTCAGACACCACAACCGGATATTCTTTGGATACCTTGGCTGCCAGTCCCAGGAACTCGATCATCTGCTCTTTGGTGTGACATACATTCATGGCGGCACCAGACAGGACGTATGAGGGACGGATCAGGATCGGGAACCCTACTTTCTCGATAAAGGCATCGATCTCTTCCATACTGGTCAACTCTGCCCAACGCGGCTGGTCGATACCCAGCGAATCCAGCATAGCAGAGAATTTGTGACGGTTTTCAGCCCGGTCAATGGAGATTGGAGAGGTCCCCAGTATAGGTACATTCTGCCGGTAAAGCTTCATGGCCAGGTTGTTCGGAATCTGTCCGCCGACAGAGACAATCACACCCTTCGGCATTTCCAGGTCGATTACGTCCAATACACGTTCGAATGACAATTCATCGAAATACAACCGGTCGCACATGTCATAGTCTGTAGAAACGGTTTCCGGATTGTAGTTGATCATGATGGATTTGTAACCCAGCTTACGGGCTGTCTGTGCGGCATTGACCGAACACCAGTCAAATTCGACAGAGGAGCCGATGCGGTATGCGCCTGAACCCAGGATGACGACGCTCTTGTCATTCTTATAATAAGGTATATCATGTTCGCTGCCGTCGTAGGTCATGTACAGATAGTTGGTCAGACTGGGATGTTCTGAGGCAATCGTATTGATCCGTTTGACACTGGGAAGGATACCCAATTTTTTACGGCGGTTGCGTACGCGGATATTCTCTTGTTCCATGTTACCGGCCGGATTCTCCACGAAGCGGGCGATCTGGAAGTCAGAGAAGCCTAAACGTTTGGCTTCAACCAATACCTCTGCCGGCAATTCTTCAATTTTGTTGTATGTTTTCAGCACCTGGCTGTAATCGACGATATTTTTCAGCCGTTCGATGAACCAAGGGTTGATTTTCGTCAGTTCGTAGATGCGGTCAATGCTGTATCCCTTTTCCAATGCCTTGGCAATCGCAAAGATACGCAGGTCTGTCGGGTTGGCCAGTTCGTTGTCGAGATCTGCAAACTCTACATCGTTGTTGCCGACGAAGCCATGCATGCCTTGGCCGATCATACGCAGACCCTTCTGCATGATCTCTTCGAAACTCTTTCCGATGGACATGATCTCGCCCACGGACTTCATGCTGGAACCGATCAGACGGCTGACACCGGCAAACTTCGTCAAGTCCCAACGCGGAATCTTGACGATCATGTAGTCCACTTCGGGAGCTTTGTAAGCGGAATTGGGAGTACCCATTTCACCGATTTCGTCCAGACCATAGTTCAAGGCCAACTTGGCTGCTACGAAAGCCAACGGATAACCGCTTGCTTTGGAGGCCAGTGCGGAAGAACGGCTCAGACGGGCGTTTACCTCGATGACACGATAGTCACAGGTGTCGGAATTAAACGCATACTGGATGTTACATTCACCCACAATGCCTAAATGACGGATAGCGCGGATGGACAATTCTTTCAACAGATCCAACTCCTTCTCTGTCAATGAGCAGGTAGGGGCCACAACGATACTTTCACCCGTGTGTACACCCAGCGGATCCACGTTCTCCATGCTGACCACCGTAAAGCAATGGTCGTTCTTGTCGCGGATCACCTCAAATTCGATCTCTTTCCAGCCCTTCAACGATTCTTCCACCAGGATCTGCGGAGAATAGGTGAATGCACTCTCTGCCAAGGTGCGCAGGTCCTTCTCATTCTGGCAGATACCACTGCCCAAACCGCCTAAGGCATAGGCCGAACGGACCATCACCGGATAACCGATGCGTTGGGCTGCCTGTACGGCATCCTCCAGACTCTCGACGGCTTGGCTCACAGGAGTCTTGACGTCGATCTCACTCAGTTTTTTGACAAAAAGGTCACGGTCTTCCGTGTACATGATAGCTTCCACGGAAGTACCCAGCACCTGTACACCATATTTGGCCAGTGTCCCGTTGTTGTATAACTCTGTACCACAGTTCAGGGCTGTCTGTCCACCAAAAGCCAGCAAGATACCGTTAGGCCGCTCTTTCTTGATCACCTCTTCCACGAAATAGGGTGTGATCGGTAGAAAATAGACCTTGTCGGCTACTCCTTCGGAAGTTTGGATAGTCGCAATGTTAGGGTTGATCAACACGGAGCTGATTCCCTCTTCACGCAAAGCCTTCAAGGCTTGCGATCCCGAATAGTCAAATTCGCCTGCCTGGCCGATCTTCAAGGCGCCTGAGCCTAAAACAAGTACCTTTTTTATGGCATGTGAATGATGATTCATGTTCCTTGTATGTTATTTATTGATGTTTATAGATGTGAAAGCAAATATACGCATTAATTAAAGGAATCCTATTCTTCATCCTCTTACTTTTCTGAAAAAGGCCTCTTTTTTTTGTTTTCGGTCATCTACAACCCCAAATAGCGTTCTACCGCTTTGCGGATCGACGTGAGTCCGAAGTCGGCCGGGTTGATCTCTTCCGGGCGCACGACAAGGATTTCGGCGGCATCATCGGCTGCCTTGGCTCCTGCAAAGTCCGTGACCTCACATTCGTAGATCATGTCCAGTGTATGGACGGTAAAACCGGAGTAGAGATAGAGATTCGGCACAGAAAAAAGATAACGGCAGCGGTCGAATGTCAATCCGGTCTCTTCCTTCACCTCGCGGGCTGCGGCCTCTTCGCCTGTCTCAAACATATCCACGAAACCTCCGGGCAAATCCAGTGTGCCTTTAGCCGGCTCTTTGCCCCGGCGTACGACCAGTAGTTCACCCGCCGGATTCTTCAGAAAACAGGCTACGGCCGATGAGGGGTTGAAATAGTAGGTAAACCCACACTGCATGCAGTGTTTGGCTTTCACCCCGTGCTCTACGAAGCGCTTGGCTCCGCAGATAGGGCAATATTCGAATTGATGCAAGGGATGTTCCATCGGACTTAACTCTTTTTCTTGGCTGTCGAGGCCGTACGACGTTTGGCGGTGGCTGCCGGTTTGGCCGGTGTTTCCGCAATGATCTTCTGACACTCTTCATAGGTCAACTCCTCCGGATGCTCCACCGATTTGGGGATTTTATAGTTGACCTTGTCGAAGGCAATGTAGGGACCGAAACGGCCTGTCCGGATCTCCATCTTCTCGTCCTCTTCGAACTTCTTCAAGAGCGATTTCTCATCCTTTTCCCGTTTCTCTTCAATCAGTGCCACCGCCTCTTCCAGCGTGATGGTCAGCGGATTCTTGTCTTTCGGGATAGAGACGAACTTTCCGTTGTGACGGATGAAGGGACCGAAACGGCCAATGGCTGCCACGACCGCCTTATCTTCAAAGGTACCGATCGTTCTCGGCAACTCAAACAGTTTCAAGGCCTCTTCCAGTGTGATGGTCTCGATGGACTGCCCCTTCAACAGTGTGGCGAATTGCGGTTTCGGAGCCTCCTTGTCTTCCGGATGGGCCTGTCCGATCTGGGCTACAGGACCGAAGCGGCCGATCTTGACGAAGACCGGCTTACCGCTTTGCGGGTCAATGCCCAGTTCTCGTTCACCGACCTTGTGTTCTGTCCGTATCGCAGCGGTTTTCTCCACGATGGGATGGAACATTTTATAGAACTTGTCGATCGCCTCTGTCCAGACCATTTCACCGGCGGCAATGGAGTCAAATTCCTTTTCCACGCTGGCCGTGAAATTATAGTCCATGACACCGGGGAAATAGTCCATCAGGAAATCATTGACGACCATGCCAATGTCGGTGGGCATCAGTTTTCCGCGGTCGGCTCCGACCAACTCGCTCTTGGTTGTCTCTTTGATGTCCCCTTTTGAAAGGGTTATGATATCGTAGGAGCGTTTTACGCCCTCTTTCTCGCCTTTGATCACATACTCACGGTTGAGAATCGTCTGGATGGTGGGTGCGTAGGTGGAAGGACGGCCGATGCCTAATTCTTCCAGACGGCGCACCAGGCTGGCCTCCGTATAACGGGGAGGACGCTGGGTGAACCGTTCGGTAGCTACCATCTCTTTCAGTGACAGGTTATCACCCAGTTGTACAGGAGGAAGAACGCCGTTCTCCTGCTCTTTTTCGTTCTCGTCGTCATAACTTTCCCGATAGACTTGCAGGAAACCGTCGAACGTGATCACCTCGCCGACAGCCACAAATTTCTCTTTGATACCGTTTGCACTGACAGAGATCGTGGTACGGCTCAGTTGTGCGTCCGCCATTTGGCAGGCAATGGTCCGTTTGCGGATCAGGTCATACAGCTTTTTCTCCTGGGCTGTACCCTGGATCTCCTCATTTTGTATATAGGTAGGACGAATGGCCTCGTGTGCCTCTTGTGCCCCCTTGCTTTTGGTATGATATTGACGGTATTTGTAATACTTCGCTCCGTAACTGTCTTCAATGGCCTTGCGGGTCGTACTCAATGCCAAATCACTCAGATTGACAGAGTCGGTACGCATATAGGTGATCAATCCCGATTCATACAGCCGTTGGGCAATCATCATGGTCTGCGACACACTGAAGTTCAACTTCCGCGCAGCCTCCTGCTGCAAGGTAGAGGTGGTGAAAGGGGGTGCCGGCGATTTGCTGACCGGTTTGGTCGAAATGTCATCGATGGAGAAATGGCCCTGGTCGCAAGTCTGGAGAAATGCAATCACCTCCTTTTTGTCTTTCAGACGGCGGTTGAGCTCGGCTTTCAAGAGGGTCTTGCCGTCAGGCAACAGGAATTGGGCCGTTACCCGGTAGGCCGCCTCAGAAACAAACTCGTTGATCTCACGTTCCCGGTCAACCACCAAACGGACAGCCACCGACTGCACACGACCGGCAGACAGAGCCGGTTTGACCTTCCTCCACAGAATGGGTGACAGCTCAAAACCCACGATGCGGTCCAATACCCGGCGTGCCTGCTGGGCATTCACCAGATTGATGTCAATGTCGCGGGGCGTTTCAATGGCTTTCAGAATAGCAGTCTTGGTAATCTCATGGAATACAATACGCTTCGTATGGTCCGGCTTCAATCCCAACACCTCATACAGATGCCAGGAGATGGCCTCTCCCTCGCGGTCCTCATCGGATGCGAGCCACACCTGTTGCGACTGGGCCGCCTCCTCTTTCAACTCGGCCACTAATTTCTTCTTGTCGGCCGGGACTACATACTGCGGGGCATAATCGTGTTCGATGTCGATGCTAAACTCTTTTGCTTTTAGATCGCGGATATGTCCATAGCTCGACAAGACCTTGTAATCCTTTCCAAGGAACTTCTCGATTGTCTTCGCCTTGGCGGGAGACTCCACTATTACCAAATTCTTCTGCATAACTTTTTTTCTTGTTGGAAAATCGGGTGCAAACATACGCAAATAATTTATCTTTGCGTCAAAATGAATGAATAATTCGACAATGAAAACCGTCAAACAACTTATTTATGAGGGAAGAACGGCGGAAGCCATCCGGATTTTGGATGAACAGATCCGCCTGCATCCCACCGATGACGAGGCTTTTTTCTTGCGGGGCAATGCCTATCGGAAGGCAGGAGAGACCCGTTTGTCGCTCAATGACTATCTGCGTGCGATCGAATTGAATCCGGATAGTCCGGCGCGACAGGCGTATGCCATGCAAATAGAGATTCTGAATTTCTATAATAAAGATATGTATAACCAATAAATCTGACAACACATGAAACGATTGATAAGAAACTTCCTGGCGTGCGGACTACTCTGCCATGCCACGCTTCTGATGGGACAGGAGCCTTTGATCCCGATGGTCGATATTCCGGCCGGCCACTTTTATATGGGCGGACTGGGGACTGGAGAAGAGTTTGACGAAGCGCCTGTCCACCATGTCACGATTTCCCGTCCTTTCCGGATGGGCGCTACGGAAGTGACCAATGCCCAGTATGAACAGTTCTGCCCGGAGCATAAGGCGTTGCGGGGGAAGGAGGGTCTCTCGTTGGAGGATGATGAGGCGGTAGTCTATGTAAGCTATCGGGAGGCTGTCGCCTTTTGTGAATGGTTGAGTAAGCGGGAGGGGCGTTCCTACCGGCTGCCGACAGAGGCGGAATGGGAATATGCCTGCCGGGCCGGTACCTCATATCCCTTTTATACGGGGGACGGATTGCCGGGCGTTTTCCATAAGAATCAGAAGATCATGCGCGATTATGCACCGGTCTCGCTCCGTGTGGGGCAGACACCGCCCAATGCCTTCGGCCTATATGACATGCATGGCAATGTGGAGGAGTGGTGTCAGGATTGGTATGGTCCTTATAGGGCAGACGACCAGACGGATCCCTCCGGAAGAGCTTCGGGCGAGTATCGTGTGACACGGGGGGGAAGCCATAATACACCGGAAAAATATCTGCGGAGCAGCAACCGCATGGCCATGTTGCCGGATGACAAACATGCCTTGACCGGATTCCGTATCGTTGAGGCGGAGGCGCCTGCCGCTCCGGATGAGAGTCCGCTGACTACTCCATTGAATCAGTTGAATGTACGCCAGACTATGGCTGATTGGACACCGGTACAGGAACCTCTGTTTGCGGATCCGCAGGTTTACGTGATTCCACCTACAGGTCCTTTGGCGGCTCCTTTCTTCCGCCACAATCACCAGCCGGCCATCACCTGGTGCGACAATGGCGATCTGTTGGCAATCTGGTTTTCAGCTGATGAGGAGAATGGACGCGGCATGGTGGTGTTGGGTTCCCGTCTTCGGGCAGGAAGTGACCGTTGGGAAGAGGCGTCGCTCTTTTTCCGGGTGCCTGACCGGAATGTGACGGGATCGGCTTTGCTGAATGATGGAGCCGGCACGTTGTATCATCTCAATGGGGTAGAGGCGGCCGGTGACTGGCAGAATCTGATGATGGTGATGCGTACCAGCCGTGATCAGGGAGCGACTTGGACGGCTCCCCGGATCATTGCCCCCACACATGCCAAGCGCCATCAGGTGATTCAAGGGACATTGCTAACCCGTGAAGGTTGGCTGATCCAGGCGTGTGATGCCGGTCCTGGGAGCCACGATGGGGCGGCTATTCATATCAGCAAGGATGGTGGAAAGAGTTGGTCTGATCCTTGGGATGGTGCGCCGCTTCCTGATTTTCAGGCAGGAGGATCGGGCTCAACCATTGCGGGTATTCATGCCGGAGTGGTACAGTTGAACGATGGTCGCCTGATGGCATTGGGGCGTGGCAACAGCATCAAGAATGCCGAAGGGAAGTTGCGTATGCCGATGAGCATCTCTTCAGACGAGGGAAAGACGTGGCACTATGAGGCATCCGAATTCCCGCCCATTGATGGAGGCCAGCGTCTTGTGTTGCGCCGTCTTAATGAGGGGCCTCTGCTGCTGATCTCCTTTACTGATCATCCTTTGCGTACACCGGAAGCGGACCGGGGCATGCTTTTCCCGGATCGGGAGGGACATCTGTATCGCGGCTATGGCCTGTATGCAGCTGTGTCGTATGATGAGGGTAAGACCTGGCCCGTCAAACGCTTGCTGACAGATGGTACGGAACGCTATCTCAATGGGGGTGCGTGGACACAGTTCTTTTGGATGGATGCGACACACGCAGAGCCTCGCGGTTACATGGCAATCACACAAAGTCCTGATAATTTGATTCATTTGGTCAGCAGTCGTCTCTATTACCGCTTCAATTTAGCCTGGATAGAAAGTCGTCCTTAATCTCTCTCTGTTCCAGCCTCTTTGTGCTGGACCGGATGACTCATTCATATACCCATTGGAACCATGTAGTTACTATGTTTGTCGTGCGGAATTCATCTTCCGCTATCAAACATAGTAACTGCATGGCATTGATTTACAAATTCTTGATTTCATCATGGGACAACCCGGAGATTTCAGCAATCGTAGCCAAGTCCATTCCCCGGCGTTTCATAGCAGCAGCCATTTCTGCTTTTTCCTCTTTGCGGCCTCTTTCCTCACCGATCTTAATACCTCTTTCTTCACCTATTTTGATCCCCTCTTCCCGTTCCGTATGGAGCGAATCCATATAGG
>JBJECC010000049.1:0-3089 GCA_051870655.1 Parabacteroides sp.
AGAACGGATTCCGGTTCTTTTTCCATACATTTCACATGAAATCGACGCAAGACCGTTTTTCTCTCGAAAAATAGAGGGTAAGCGACTTCAAGATAAATACGTGTCTTTCGGAAATACCTCCCGCATTGTTACTTGCAATTCTCCATGATTCAACACAGAGTGGGACAAGAGAATTTGTTTTGTCCTGTTTTTATCTTTACCTTTGTACGGAACAATCGTTCAAGAGAGAAAACGAACAGAATTTTATCTTGAACAGTGTTAATCAAGTTAGTCGTTTTTAATATTTAAATATATATAATATGTTTACAAAAATCAAGGGCATTATTGCCGCCGCTTCCGCCATCAAGCGGTTTACAAAAACAGATGGGACAGTGAGCGAACAAGCCATGTTGCATATCCGGCAGATGTCGGAGGATGCACATCCACCAGAGGTGGCTGTCAAAGTGACCGGATCCAATGCGCAGTATGCGCGGATGATTGGCTACCACGTGGAGGTAGAGTATGTGATCCGTGTTTTTCACTTTACCAAAGAGGGCGAAGATAGGCTCGGCAACGACATCTACGCCAGTCGGATTCGGGTTGTAAACAATCCGGAGGATAAGTTTTCCACTAATAAACAAAATTATGAAATTTAAAATTACACCACATGGATTAGGTACATTAGCTAACAAATATTCAAGCATATCAAAGGCTCAGCTGATGAATGTGGATGAGTTTCACAATATCATTGTGGAGGGTATCTACGCCACAAAAATTGAAGCAATCGTGAGAGCCTACCGAGCAGGTACGTTAACGACCGTTATAGAGAATGGTAAAGAGACCATTGTGCCGCTTTACCAAAAACTCAAAAAAAAGCTGCCCTATTACGTAGTACAGGCGGAAATACACGAGCGAAGACATTTTGAATATGCGAGAAATTTCACTGGATTAGCCCCTATCGATATTGACCACTTGACCCCTGATGAGATCGAACGGGTCATGGGCATCATCCCCAACATCCCATGGGTCAAAGAGGCGCACCGCAGTGCGCGTGGAGAGGGTCTACACCTGATCGTAGCAATGGGAATAATCGACGCTCGGGATAAGCGTACCTACGAAGCCGAATACAAACGAAGATACCGGCTGATTGGGAAAGCCATCGAACAACAGCTACAGGTGGAGGTGGACAAAGGGTGCTGCGACGTATTACGCGGGTTTTTCATGAGTTGCGACCCCAAGGCTTTTCTCCGTCCCAACGAAGAGGTGGAGGCGTTCGACTATCCCGACTCTCCCCAGACATCCACAGCCCAACCGAAGACCCTTGTCCGAAGGCAACTGGTCGAGGATTACCTCACGCAGCACCCTTACCGTCCGGGAGAACGCCATGGGTGGTGGCTCCACTGGGGGTTACACCTGAAGCAAAAGGGCATTGCGAAGGTGGCCATTCCATCTTACCAAGAGGCCATGCAGAAATGCCTGTCAACGCAGGGGTTGCTGCAGCCGGACGATCCGCTGTTCAATGGGGACGAAGCAAAAGAGGCCCTGCAATGGGGGTATGAACATGGGGAGACGAAGAGCGACCCCACCCAAGAGGCCAGCAACTGGATGGACGAGATCAACGACGAAGAGGAACTGGACCGCCTGCAGTCCATCCGTCTGCCCAAGGCGTTTGCGGCCTCATTGGCTCCCCAACCGGGCAAAGTGAAGTTCCCCACCTTATGCGGTCTGATGCCCATTGCACAGATCTATGCAACAAAAGTAGAAGTGCGTTACTGCGACGGAAAAACCCAGCGCCTCAACGGCATGAGCTGTATCGTAGCCGAACAGGGAGGCATGAAGTCTGGGGTTAAAGATGTCATCAACCTCTGGAAACAACCGTTGGAGGAGTCGGATGCCGCTGCCCGGGAAGCCGAGGAGGCCTATCGCGAACTGGTGGCGGGCAAGAAGGCGAACGAGAAACTGCCGCCCCCACCGAAAAAAACAGTGATCCAGGTGCCTCCCACCATTTCTTGCAGTGCCCTTCTGAAACGTATGAAACTGGCGCAGGGGAATCACCTCTATTCAGTGTGCGAAGAGATCGACACGGTGCGGAAGACGAACGGGGCCGGCACGTGGAGCACGAAGTACGACATCTATCGCCTCTCGTTTGACAACGGTGAATGGGGGCAGGACTACAACTCCGACCAGTCGGAATCGGGCATGGTCAAGGTGGCCTACAACTGGACATTTATGGGGACTCCACAGGCCATGCGGAAGTGTTTTGCAGTCAACGGATCGGTGGAAAACGGACTCACGGGGCGCGTCTGGCACTGCGTCATCCCCCCTACCCGATACACACACATGCCGAAATACAAACCGATGAAACAGCCGTACATCAACGATATCCTGCGAGGGGTGGAGATTCTGCAGAGGGCCCAGGGCTTCATCGACACACCCCGCCTGCGCAAGACGATGGAAGAATGGTGCAACCGGAAAGCGGACGAAGCCGCCAAAGAGCAGGACACTGTGGTCGATACCTTTCGCAAGCGGGCTGCCGTGATCGGGTTCCGGGCAGGCGTTGTCTTTTTCATCCTGAAACAGGGAGAACTATGGTTGAAAGAGCATGGGGAGCTGAGTGACGAGTTCATGCAGCATGCTGTGGAGTCGTTGCCCTGTTGCGACTTTGCCACCTTAGTGGCCGACCATGCACTCAAGTACCAATGCCTGCTCTATGGCGGCCAGCTGCTCAGCGACCGCCTGTCGATCAACCGGATCTCCGAAGGGTATCGGACCAAAAACAAGAATCTCTTTGAAGAGCTGCCTGCAGAGTTTTCCTTCGGTTTGCTGCAGGAACTGCGCCCCGGTACGGCCTACAATGCGCTCCGCACGATGGTCAACCGATGGAAGAAAGAGGGGCTGATTCAGGAAGGGGACAAGAATTGCTGGAAAAAATATCAAGCTCCCGAAATGACTGCCATTCGGGCATAGTATATCTGTCATAAGTTGCTTGAAAACAGTGACATAATGGCATAAATTCCCTTTTGGCACACTGTTTGTACTATCTCTAATGACGGGTCGATCCGGATGCTGTCGGCCCGTCGGTAACGACTGCAAGCATCGTACGGGTAAAT
>JBJECC010000050.1:0-16398 GCA_051870655.1 Parabacteroides sp.
TATTCGTTCAATCATCTATTGCTATTTGATATTGGTGCGCAAATATAATCAGAAAAAATAACATAGATTCCATTTTTTATGTCTATCTTAGCGACAAAGATTGTAAATTGTATCAATATGAAAGCTTTGTTTTTGGATATTGACGGAGTATTGCAAAGCCCGTCCAGCCGGAATCGGTTTGCCCATCTGAAGGAAGTGGATGACATCGTCAAGAGGCTGAATGAAGAAAAACCTGCGGATGAGGATTGGCAGGTATATACTAAATGTGGCGGTCAATACGACATTCTGGCTGTTATGTTCGATTGGGATGAGGAAGCTGTCAGCTTTCTACGTAACATCCTTGACACGACGGGTGCCAAGATTGTATTATCGACCGACTGGAGATACAAGGGCGTTTCCATGATGAAAGCGTTGCTTTCCATCCATGATTTGGATCAGTATTATGCTGATTCTACCTATTTCGTGGAGGATTATGACATCGTCTATGGTGATCCTGATTATGAGAAGCGTAGCAAGCGGGCCAACGAGAACAGAGAAGAATACAGAGAGATGCGCTACCACTTGGCAAAAGCCTTCGATAAGGCTTATCCACCGTATGACAAAGCGAACGGATGGAAAAAGGTGAGAGTGGATGAGCGAGCTATAGAGATTCGGGAATATCTGGATCGTCATCCTGAAATCACCTCCTATGTGGCTTTAGATGATCGGGATCTTCGTTATGGTCTTGACGATCATGCGGTGGTTACGAGGGGGGTCTTGCTGGAGGAAAAGGCTAAAGAGTGTGTGGAGATTCTTAATCGTGAGGATGGTCCTTTCGCTTTGCCGGAGGTATGTCGGATCCCTGAATTACAGGCTTGGAGGGAAAAATGGGTAGGAAAGGCATGAAAACAGGCTTTTGGTGGTCCTGTGTGTGGATCTGTTGTCTCTTGGCAACATGTACTTTGCATGCGGAATCGTTGGATAATTCGTTGGTTTTGGGTGCGGAACGGATGGATGTACTCAAACGGATCTTGACCGGGAAGAAAGTGGGATTGGTTGTCAATCAGACCTCCATCTTGGAAAAGACGCAGGTGCATCTGTTGGATGCTCTGTTGTCGGAAGGCATTGAGGTGAAACGGGTCTTTGCGCCGGAACATGGTTTTCGGGGAACAGCGGATGCCGGAGCGGAGGTAGAGAACAGCCGAGATATCAAGACCGGCATACCGATTATTTCCATCTACGGCAAGAACAGGAAGCCTTCGGCCGAACAGGTGGCGGATCTGGATGTGCTGGTCTTTGACATTCAGGATGTAGGGGCACGCTTTTATACCTATATCAGCACGATGCATTACGTGATGGAGGCGTGTGCCGAGAATGATAAGGAGTTTGTGGTGCTTGATCGCCCGAATCCGAATGATTTTGTGGACGGTCCTATGCGTGAGCCTGGATTTGAATCGTTTGTCAGTCTGGATCCTTTGCCTCTCCTGCATGGTCTGACAGTGGGTGAACTGGCTTGGATGATCAATGGGGAAGGGTGGTTGAAGAGTTCTCCGGACACGTGCAAGTTGCATATTGTCAAGATGGAGAATTGGAAACATGGCGATCCCTATTGGTTGCCCGTAAAGCCCTCTCCCAATTTGCCGAACGATCAGGCCATCCGTCTCTATCCTTCCTTGTGTTTCTTCGAGGCTACGCAGATCAGTGTCGGACGGGGTACCTATTTCCCTTTCCAAGTGATCGGTTATCCTGACAAGAAATATGGTGAATTTAGTTTTGTGCCTGAACCGTTGGAGGGATTTGACACCAATCCGCTCCAGAAAGGAAAGACCTGCTACGGCATGGACCTGCGGGAATATCCGTTCGAGGGGGGATTGACACTCCGTTTCTTTTTTGCCTTTTATGAAAAGGCGGGTGAGGGACAGGCCACCTTCTTTGACCGTCCTCATTGGTTCGACCTCTTGGCCGGCAGCAAGAAGCTACGCTTCCAGATTGTCCGTGGCCTTACGGAAGAGGAGATTCGGGCCAGCTGGCAACCTGCTTTGGAGGAATACAAGAAGATGCGGAAGAAATATCTGTTATATCCCGATTATCCTACCCGATAGTTTTGAGGAAAGGAGGTCGGAAAAAAGAGGCCGCTCTCTCCGGTTGCCCAAGTGGCAATACCGGAGAGAGCGGTTTTTCTGTGAGTGATTGTGATCGTTTTTACATGACAATCTGATAAGTACCTGCAGTATATTCTTTGGCCTCTGTCTCACCGGGCAATGTCACGGAAGCGGTGGCTCCCTGCGGAATGGTGAAATCCCAGATCCATTTGTCTCCTTCATATTTCCATTCGCTCTTGATAAGTCCGGCGGCTGAATCATAAGAGGCTTTGACGAATCCAAGGCGCTTGTCCGGTATCGGTTTCATGATAATGTGTTTGAAACCGGGCTTGTCTATATCCGTAGCAATACCTGCAACCGTTTCCCAGATCCACTCGCATACACATCCGTACGCATAGTGGTTGAAGCTGTTCATGCCTTTCGGTCCCATACCTTTGTCAAGCATATAGCTGTTCCAACGTTCCCAGATGGTGGTTGCCCCATTATCTACGGAATAGAGCCAGCTCGGATTCTTACGCTGGAAAAGCAGTTCGTAGGCAATGTCCACCATTCCATTCTCGGTGAGGGTTGACATCAGGATGGAAGTACCCAGGAAACCGGTCTGCAAGCAATTGCCATGATCGGCAAAGTTCTGACGCAGACGGGTAATCATCTGCTCTTTGGCTGTACCCTCCACCAATCCGTTCTTGAGAGCGAAGAGGGCAGGGGTCTGCATGGTGTTGAGAATATCTGTCTTGAAAGTACCATCTGCATGAAGGAAATTGTCGCGCAGGTATTGTTTAGCTTCTTTGACAATTGCCTCATATTTGGCTGCATCGCGTCCTGTGGCTTGAGCCATATCGCGCATCAGGCTGGCATCCAGAGCCCAGTAGCTTGCGCACAAATAATTCCAATAGACAAGGGTCTCAGGACGTCTGACCTCCTTGCCGTTTTTATCTATCATGTTAATGCCACCCCCACAAGATTCCAACGGCTCGTAGCTCAACCAGTCTGCCCATTGGTAGTTACCGTTTTCTTTGGCCAAGGCCTGGTGGTCATACTTGGTTTCTGTCAGGTGATTGAGCAATTTCTCCATGGCAGCCCAGTTCTCATCTACGATTTGTTTGTCATCAAACTGTTTCCAGACGACCCAAGGAACGATGACACCTGCATCTGACCATCCCAGACGGGTCATGCTGTTATCATGCAGACAGCCATATTGGGCTTCCGGTGCCACACCGGGGAATCCACCCAGTTCGTGTTGCGTGTCACGCATGTCGCGCATCCATTTGTGGAAGAACTTGCGGGTGTTTGCAAAGAAGGTTCCTGTCTCGGAGAAGACCTGTGTGTCCGCTGTCCAGCCCAGACGTTCGTTGCGTTGCGGACAATCGGTCGGTACAGAGAGATAGTTGGAACGTTGTCCCCATACGGTGTTGGCAATAAGACGATTGATCAGGTCATTGCCTGTCGTGATGTGTCCGATCTCCATGTCACGGGCGATGGACGTGACAGGAATGGATTGAAGTGACTTGATGCGGACTTCGTCTGTTGCTGTGATGGAGACAAACCGATAGCCGTAGAAGGTACACTGAGGATGATAGTTGACGTAACCGTTCTGGTCTGCAAATGTATAATGGAGTTGCATGCCGATGTCGGGAATACGCAGGTTGGTACGGTGTACGCTTCCTTCCGGACCATCCATACCCCGGCTCTTGGCTCCGTTGCCATCGTTAAGCAGTTCGGCAGGAAGGCACGTGAGTTTTGTACCGGCCTTGGCACTGAATACGAACGCAGGGACAGCGGCACAGTTCTGGCCGAAATCAACCACCAATGTCTCACCCGGAACAACCTTTATTTCCTCACCCGGAGCATACTCTTTTTTAATGACAACTTTACCAAACTCCTCTTCACTGTTCCCTGTCACGCCTTGCCAGCTGTAGGCTTTCTGAGGTGACAGAGCCAAGTCTTCACGCAGGTAGATTTCCGCACCGTCGGAAGGAAGGATTTCTCCTTGAAATTCTGTATTGATTTCCGGGGTGGAAAGAGCTTCCGGATTGGCATAACCCGGCAGTTCGCGTGCGTCATATTCTTCTCCGTCAAAAATGGCTGCATGTTTGACCGGACCTGCTATGCCGGCTTTCCAGTCACTGGTGTTGGTTCCTAAATACTGCTTGCTGCCATCTGTGAAAGTGAGTTCTACCACTCCGCGGAATGCCACCTTTTTCCCGATCATCCCTTCATGTCCGCCCGGGGTGATGATCTTATCGGCCCACCAGCCGGGAGTTACCTGTACAGACAATACGTTCTCGGCTCCGGCTTTGACCGCAAAGAGTGGGGTGATGTCATAGGTAAACGACCGTTTGGTCTTTGCATAATGAGTGAAACCCGGTTTCAGGATCTCTTCTCCAACAGGATGACCGTTTACATAGAGCTCGTACACACCCAAACCGGTGGTCATCCAACGGGCTGTTTGTACCTGCTTCTCATTTGTCAGTGTGGATACGAACCAGCTGGCTCCGTCTGCCGCCCGTTCATTGGCTCCTCCGATGGATCCGGTTACGACAGGTGCGTTGGCCGCTGAAATCCATTCTGCCGTATTCCAGGCCGCATTGTCTAATGCATCGATTCGTGCTTCTTTCTTTTCGGTCTTCGGAGCACTACAACTCAACACCGATACGAGAGCGATACCGGTAGCGAAGGCCATCACAAGGTTTTTTCTCATGGTTGTTACATTTTTTTTCGCAGCTGATTACGTTATGTTTGTTGTTGTGTCTCAAAATGTTGAGAGAGTGTGTTCCTCTGCCAGCAAATGTGCTGCGGTACAAATCAGGCAACAAGTTAACTCACATATCCGCAAAAATAGAAAATAATCTGAAGTTCTAAGGAAGAGTAATGTGGAAAAAATCATAAAAAGAATGGACTTCGGATGAATGGAACTGAAAAAAGTGTATCTTTGCCACCCGAATTGATGTGGATAGATTTGTATTGCTTGCAACCACAGGAAAAAATGCTAAAAACAAGATCCGTTTTTCCCTGATTGCCATTCGGGCAGTCAACATTCCCCTCTCAATTCATTGTTGTTTTATCATATCATTCATAACTTAAAAAAGATGAGTTATTTATTTACCTCCGAATCGGTGTCTGAGGGACACCCCGATAAAGTGGCCGATCAAATTTCGGACGCTTTGCTGGATGAGTTTTTGGCGTACGACCGGAACTCGAAGGTTGCTTGCGAAACCCTTGTCACAACCGGACAGGTTGTCTTGGCTGGAGAAGTTAAATCAAATGCCTATGTGGATGTACAGGATGTGGCACGTAATGTGATTGAAAAAATCGGTTACACCAAGAGCGAGTATCAGTTTGAAGCGAAGTCCTGTGGTGTCTTCTCTTCCATTCACGAACAGAGTGGCGATATCAACCGTGGTGTAGAGCGTGAAGATCCGTATGAGCAGGGAGCCGGTGATCAGGGAATGATGTTCGGCTATGCGACGAATGAGACCGAAAATTATATGCCGTTGGCCTTGGACTTGTCTCACAGCCTGTTGTTGGAGTTGGCCCGCATTCGTAAACAGGAACCGAAATTGATGCCCTATTTGCGTCCGGATGCCAAGAGCCAGGTGACCATTGAGTATGATGACAATGGCAAGCCGTTGCGTATTGATACGATCGTGGTCTCTACGCAACATGATGAGTTCATCGGCCCGAAAGGAATTACGCAGGAAGAGGCTGATTTGGCCATGCAGAAACGGATTGCCAAGGATGTCAAGAAGATCCTCGTGCCGCGTGTCAAGGCGCAGTATCCGGCTCATGTGCAGGCTCTGTTTGATGAGAACATTAAATATTTCGTGAATCCGACCGGTAAGTTCGTGATCGGTGGTCCTCATGGGGATACAGGTCTGACAGGCCGCAAGATCATTGTCGATACATACGGAGGTAAGGGAGCCCATGGAGGTGGTGCCTTCTCTGGAAAGGATCCTTCCAAAGTGGACCGTTCAGCTGCTTATGCCGCACGCCATATCGCCAAGAACCTGGTGGCAGCCGGTGTAGCGGATGAAATTCTGGTACAGGTCTCTTATGCGATTGGTGTAGCAAGACCGATGAATATCTTTGTCAATACCTATGGCCGTGCAAACGTCAATCTGACAGATGGTGAAATTGCAGCCAAGGTATGGGATCTGTTCGATATGCGTCCGAAAGCCATCGAAGAGCGTTTGAAACTGCGTGAGCCGATCTATTTCGAAACAGCCTCATACGGCCACATGGGACGGAAGCCGCAGACCGTGAAGAAGGTCTTCACTTCCCGTTATTTAGATGAACCGGTAGTCCGTGAGGTGGAACTCTTCACCTGGGAAAAACTCGATTACGTCGAGAAGGTAAAAGAGGCCTTTGGCTTGTAAGGCTGAGGTTGATTGATGGGAGAGGTGTTACCTGTTAACCCGTAACTGCTGTTTTTTTTGACTTGCAGTATGGTTTGAAGCTCTATATTTATAAGATTCTATATATTAAAATATAATAATATATAAATATAAATAATATATATAATAATATAAATAGGAATAGATTCTTTCCTACGAGGAGAAAGAGGGTGGGGGACGAAAAAAAACGGAGTTTCGCGTTAACAGTTAACACTTCGGCTCAAGGGATTAATCCACCCGGCTCCCTGCTCTGTTTGAGCTGGCTCACATCCCTTATCGAGCCGGCTCGATTGATCGGTTGAATCCGGTCGATAGAGAAGGGGAGCGGGGAGTAGTTATGAAAATCTGTACCCTTTTTTGGGGATATGCGTTGGAAACCTTATCTTTGCCGAAAATTAAGATTAGACACCATGAGTGACCAACGTTATAATCTGCGCGGCGTGTCCGCCTCAAAGGAAGATGTTCACAACGCAATCAAGAACATCGATAAAGGTATATTCCCGAACGCATTCTGCAAGATTATCCCTGATATCTTGGGAGGTGATCCGGACTATTGTAACATCATGCACGCCGACGGCGCCGGTACCAAATCGTCGCTGGCCTATATGTATTGGAAAGAGACAGGCGATCTTTCGGTCTGGAAGGGAATCGCACAGGATGCCCTGATTATGAACATTGACGACCTGCTGTGTGTGGGGGCTGTCGATAATATTCTGGTCTCTTCCACCATCGGACGTAACAAGCTGCTGATTCCCGGAGAGGTGATTTCCGCTATTATCAACGGTACGGATGAATTGCTGGCTGAACTGCGCGAGATGGGTGTGGGCTGCTATGCAACCGGTGGTGAGACGGCTGATGTGGGCGACTTGGTGCGTACTATCATTGTGGACAGTACGGTGACTTGCCGCATGAAACGGTCAGACGTAATTGACAACAAACATATCCAAGGTGGTGACGTGATTGTCGGATTGGCCTCTTTCGGACAGGCTACTTACGAGAAATCCTACAATGGAGGAACCGGCAGTAACGGACTGACTTCGGCCCGTCACGATGTGTTTGCCAAATATTTGGCACAGAAATATCCGGAAAGCTATGATGCTGCCGTGCCTGAAGAACTGGTGTATTCAGGTGGCTTGAAGCTGACAGACCAGATTGCAGAGTTGGGCATTGATGCAGGCAAACTGGTGCTTTCTCCGACACGTACCTATGCACCGGTCATCAAAGTGCTGTTGGACAAGTTACGTCCCGAAATCCACGGTATGGTACACTGTTCGGGAGGTGCCCAGACAAAAGTCATGCATTTTGTACACAACAAGCGGGTTTTGAAGGATAACCTGTTCCCGGTTCCCCCGTTGTTCCGTATCATTCAGGAACAGAGCGGTACAGACTGGAGTGAGATGTACAAGGTGTTCAACATGGGCCACCGGATGGAGGTGTATATTGCCCCGGGACATGCTGAAGAGGTGATTGCCATTTCCAAGAGCTTCGGTATCGACGCCCGTATCGTAGGTCGTGTGGAAGAGGCTGAGAAGAATGAGCTGATCATTGAAAGTGAAAAGGGACGGTTTTTGTATGCGTGATAGAAAAGATAAATGGCAGAAAATAGTCTATTGCAACGGTTAGATGGCTTGGTAAGCCGTTTTGAAGAGGTCGGTACACTGATTACCGACCCGGCTGTCATTGCCGACATGAAACGGTTTGTGAAGCTCAACAAGGAGTATCGTGACCTGGAGAAGATTGTCGCATCCCGTGCCCTTTATGTGCAGACATTGAACGGTCTGGCAGAGGCGCGTGAATTGTTGGAGAAGGAGTCTGATCCTGAGATGCGTGAGATGGCCAAAGAGGAGTTGGATGCCTGCAGTGCCCGACTGCCTGAATTGGAGGAGGAGATCAAGTTGTTGCTGGTGCCTGCTGATCCGCAAGACGACAAGAATGCCATCGTGGAGATCCGGGGTGGTACGGGAGGTGACGAAGCCGCCCTTTTTGCCGGTGATCTGTATCGGATGTATGTCAAGTATTGCGAGATGAAAGGGTGGAAGGTGGCTGTCTCCAGCTTCAGTGAAGGGGCCGCCGGCGGTTTCAAGGAGATCATCTTTACGGTGACAGGCGAAAAGGCGTATGGCACGCTTAAATATGAATCCGGTGTGCACCGTGTACAGCGGGTACCTGCTACGGAGACGCAGGGACGTGTCCACACGTCGGCTGCTACCGTGGCGGTGTTGCCAGAGGCTGACGAGTTTGACGTGGAGATCAATGAAGGCGAGATCAAGTGGGATACATTCCGTTCCGGGGGTGCCGGTGGTCAGAACGTAAACAAGGTGGAGTCGGGTGTCCGTCTGCGTTATGTGTGGAAGAACCCGAACACCGGTGTGAGTGAGGAGATCCTGATCGAATGTACGGAGACACGTGACCAGCCCAAGAACAAGGAGCGTGCCTTGACTCGCTTACGTTCTTTTATCTACGACAAGGAGCATCAGAAATATCTGGACGAGATAGCCAGCAAGCGAAAGACAATGGTCTCGACGGGCGACCGCTCTGCCAAGATCCGTACCTACAATTATCCGCAAGGACGAATCACCGATCACCGTATCAACTATACCATCTACAATCTTTCCGCCTTTATGGACGGGGAGATCCAGGATTGTATTGACCATCTGATCATTGCCGAGAATGCGGAACGGCTCAAAGAATCTGAATTATAACAACCATCTAAAAGACGAGAAAAACATCATGAACAAGCAACAGTTATTCGAGAATATTCAAAAGAAACAATCTTTCCTGTGTGTCGGTTTGGATACGGACATCAAGAAGATTCCGCAGCATCTGCTGCAAGAAGAGGATCCGATTTTCGCTTTCAACAAGGCGATTATTGATGCAACGGCAGACTACTGCATCGCCTACAAGCCGAATCTGGCTTTCTATGAGAGCTTGGGTACAAAGGGTCTGTTGGCTTTTGAAAAGACTATCGCCTATTTGCGTGAGAACTATCCGGACCAGTTCATTATTGCAGATGCCAAACGAGGTGACATCGGCAATACATCGGAGATGTATGCCCGTTCGTTCTTCGACTATATGCACGTGGATGCGGTGACCGTCGCCCCTTACATGGGCGAGGACAGTGTAAAACCTTTCCTGATCTATCCGGAAGCCTGGGTCATCCTGTTGGCCTTGACCTCAAACAAGGGATCGCACGATTTCCAGCTGACGACTGATGCCGAAGGAGAGCGGCTTTTCGAAAAGGTGTTGCGCAAATCGCAGGAATGGGCCGATGACGAGCAAATGATGTACGTGGTCGGTGCTACACAGGGACGTATGTTTGAAGAGATCCGTAAGATCGTGCCTAACCACTTTTTGTTGGTTCCGGGTGTGGGTGCACAAGGCGGTAGCTTGGCAGAGGTGGTCAAATATGGTATGAATGACCAGTGCGGACTGATTGTCAACTCTTCGCGTGCCATTATCTATGCCGACAAGTCGGAGAATTTTGCACAGGCTGCCCGTGAAGCGGCTCGGTTAGTTCAGGTCGAAATGGCAAATTATTTGGTCGAAAAAGCGATTATTTCGGCAAAAGCATAGGACATATACGGATTTTTCACCATTTTTGCAGACTCACTGAGAAATTCAGGACACGAACAGTCTATACATATATATTATAAAGATCAGAAGATGGAGTTTACAGCCCAACAAATTGCCGTCTTTTTAGGAGGAACCGTCGAGGGAAATCCGGACGTGAAAGTCGGCAAATTCTCTAAAATAGAAGAAGGAAAGCCGGGAACATTGACATTTTTGGCCAATCCGAAGTATGAACATCATATTTATGACACGGATGCAAGCGTTGTTTTGGTGAATCAGGATTTTGTGCCTGCTGAACCTGTGCATGCCACTTTGATTCGTGTAGCCAATGCCTATACAGCCCTGGCACAATTACTGAATATGGTGGAGCAGGCGAAAGTCAAGAAGTCAGGAGTGGACTCAACGGCTTTTATCCCCCCGACAGCTTCCATAGGTGAAGGTTGTTACATCGGTACCATGGCCTATGTCGGTCAGCGGGTCAAGTTGGGCAAGAACTGTCAGGTATATCCATTTGCCTATATCGGCGATGATGTGACAGTCGGAGATAACTGCATTTTCTATCCGCATGTGACAATCTATCAGGATTGTCAGATCGGGAATAGCTGTATTTTCCATGCCGGATCGGTTATCGGTGCGGATGGTTTTGGTTTTGCACCGGAAGGGGAGACTTACAAAAAGATTCCCCAGCTGGGAAATGTGATCATCGAAGATGAGGTGGAAATCGGAGCCAATACCACCATTGACCGTGCTGTCATGGATTCGACCATTATCCGCAAGGGTGTGAAGCTGGACAACCTGATCCAGATTGCCCACAATGTGGAGGTCGGAGAGAATACCGTGATGGCGGCCCAGGTGGGGATAGCCGGATCTGTCAAAGTCGGCAAACATTGTATGTTCGGAGGTCAGGTGGGATTGGCCGGGCACATCCATATTGCCGATCATGTGACGCTGGGTGCACAGGCCGGTGTCATCAGTGATGTGAAGGAGGCAACCACGTTGTTGGGAGCTCCTGCCATCCAGGCACGAAACTTTATGCGGTCGAGTGCCATTTTCAACCGCTTGCCGGAACTGTATCGGACCCTTGGTCAGTTGCAGCGCGAAGTGGAAAATTTGAAGAAAGAAATTAACAAATAAAAAGAAGAAAGAAGGTCTCATGCATAAACAAACAACGCTTGCTGCCCCCTTTTCGTTGGAAGGAAAAGGGTTGCACACTGGATTGAACATTCATATCACATTCCATCCGGCTCCTGAAAACCATGGTTATAAAATCAGACGGGTTGATTTGGAGGAGAGTCCTGTGATCGACGCGCTGGCTGAACATGTCACACAGACGGAGCGCGGTACGGTGATCTCCAAGGGAAAAGTGCAGGTCAGCACGATTGAACATGCGTTGGCTGCGTTGTATGCACATGGTGTGGACAACTGTCTGATCGAGGTGGATGCGCCTGAGTTCCCCATCTTGGACGGCAGTTCCCGATTTTTCTCTGAGGCTATTCTGCGGGTCGGTCTGGTAAAGCAGGAGGCCCCCAAAGACTATTACATTGTCAAGCATAAGATTGAAGTGAAGGATGAAGCCAGTGGCGCTTCCGTAGTCATTTTGCCTGATGAGAAATTCAGTGTCAACACGTTGATTTCTTTCCCGTCACCGGTGCTCTCGAATCAGTTTGCTTCTATGAATGACTTGAGCGAGTTCCCGACCGAGATTGCGGCTTCCCGTACGTTCGTCTTCGTTCGTGAAGTGGAGATGTTGTTGCAACACAATCTGATCAAAGGCGGTGACCTGGATAATGCCATAGTGATCTATGACCAGAAGATTCCCCAATCTTCGTTGGATCATTTGGCTGATATGATGCATATCCCGCACATGGATGTACAGGAGTTGGGTTATCTGAATCCGAAACCGTTGGTGTTTGACAACGAGCCGGCCCGTCATAAGCTGATTGATGTGATCGGGGATCTGGCCTTGATCGGGAAACCGTTGCGCGGACGTGTTATCGCTACCCGTCCAGGACATAAGATCAATACGCAGTTGGCCCGTCTGATCCGCAAGGATATCAAGCAGAATGAGGTACAGGCACCGGTCTATGATCCGAATGCGGCACCTTTGATGGACATCAACCGGATCCGTGAATTGTTGCCACATCGCTATCCTTTCCTGTTGGTGGACAAGATCATTGAGATTGGAGAGAACCATATTGTCGGTATCAAGAACATAACGACAAACGAGCCCTTCTTCCAAGGACATTTTCCGCAGGAGCCGGTGATGCCGGGTGTCCTGCAGATAGAAGCCATGGCACAGACCGGAGGGTTGTTGGTGTTGAACTCGGTGGATGAACCGGAACGCTATTCGACCTATTTCCTGAAGATTGACGGTGTGAAATTCCGCCAGAAAGTAGTGCCGGGAGATACACTTATTTTGCGTTTGGAATTGATGGCTCCGATCCGTCGTGGGGTTTCTACGATGAAAGGTCATATTTTTGTCGGAGACAAACTGGTGAGTGAAGCCGAGTTTATGGCGCAAATTGTCAAGAATAAATAATACAAGAGAAATATATCGTATGAACCAGATATCATCTTTGGCCGTCGTTCATCCGGAGGCCCGTATTGGAGAGAACGTACAGATTGATCCGTTCGTTGTGGTAGAGAAGGATGTCGTGATTGGCGACAATACCCATCTGTTCCCCCATTCCGTGGTCTTGAATGGTGCGCGTATCGGCAAGAATTGTCAGGTTTTTCCGGGTGCAGTCGTAGCCGGTATTCCTCAGGACTTGAAGTTCAAAGGCGAGATTACGACGGCTGAGATCGGTGATAACACCACGTTGCGGGAATGTGTGACGGTCAATCGGGGTACGGCTTCGAAAGGACGTACAGTAGTGGGAAACAACTGCCTGATCATGGCCTATTCCCATGTGGCTCATGACTGTGTGTTGAAGAATAATATCATTGTCGGAAATGCCTCGCAGATTGCCGGTGAGGTGGAGATTGATGATTTTGCGATTGTCAGTGGCGGTACGTTGGTCCATCAGTTCTCCCGGATCTCCAAACATGTCATGATTCAGGGCGGATCGCGTATCGGCAAGGATATTCCCCCTTACACATTGATCGGACGTGACCCGATTGTCTATTGTGGCATCAACATTGTCGGCCTGCGTCGTCGCGGTTTTACCAACCAGCAGGTCTATTTGATTCAGGATATTTATCGGACGCTATATACGCGTGGCCTGAACAATACCGATGCGTTGAAAGCGATCGAAACGGAGTATGAGCCGAGCGAAGAGCGAGATTTGATTTTGAATTTTATCAAAGCCTCCAAACGGGGAATTGTGAGAGGTTCAATCGATGAATAATAGAGGATAAACCAAAAAACCAACGAAAAGATATGATCTATAGATTTTTAGTTTTGTCAGATGAAGTGGATGACTTCAAACGGGTCATCAAGATTGACTCAGAAGCCACTTTCTTGGATTTGCACGACATTATTTTGGATTCCGTAGGATATACGAAAGACCAGATGTGTTCTTTCTTCATTTGCGATGATGACTGGTCGAAAAAGACGGAAGTCACGCTGATCCCCATGGATACCTCTTCAGAAGTCGATAATTATATCATGGAAACGACCCGCTTGGATGAATTGGTGGAGGATGAGCATCAGAAATTGATGTTTGTCTTTGACTACATGACAGAGCGGGCTTTCTACATGGAGCTCCGGGCTATCATCACCGGACAGGATTTGGACAAGCCGATTTGCAGCAAGTCAGTAGGTGAGCCACCTGTCCAGATCATGGACTTGGATGAATTTGACTCCAAGAATGCCAATACGGAGGTTGATGAGGATTTCTATGGTGATACCGAATATGATCCGGATGAATTGGATGAAGGTTTCGGTGGCATCAATGACAACTATATCGACAATCCTTACGACGACCGCTATTGAAACATAGTCTCGTCATATTGTTGGGACCGACAGGTGTCGGAAAGACGGAGCTCAGTCTGCGATTGGCTGAGTTCCTGCATTCACCTGTCATCTCGGCTGATTCCCGTCAGCTCTATCAGGAGATCCCGATCGGGACAGCTGCTCCGACAGCCGAACAACAGGCGCGTGTTCCGCACTATCTTGTCGGTACGTTGGCATTGACGGACTATTACAGTGCCAGCCGGTTTGAAGAGGAGGTGCTGGCACTTACGGAATCTCTTTTTCCTTCCCATCCGAATCTGCTGATGACCGGAGGTTCCATGATGTATATCGATGCGGTCTCGAAAGGCATTGATGACATTCCGACCGTTACGCCTGAAATCCGCCAGGCAGTTTATCAACAATTTGAATCGGAGGGGTTGTCCCCCTTATTGGAGGAGTTGCGGGTAGCAGATCCGCAACATTATGAAGAGGTGGACCGGAACAATTACAAGCGTGTGTTGCACGCTGTGGAGATCTGTCGGATGACAGGCCGACCCTATTCCTCTTTTCGTACACACCGTGCAAAAGCACGTCCTTTCCACATTGTCAAGATTGGTCTGACGCGCGACCGAGAGGAGCTTTACGACCGTATCAACCGGCGTGTGGATCAGATGATGGCGGACGGATTGTTGGAAGAGGCCCGTCGTGTCTATCCGCATCGTGCACTTAATTCCCTCAATACAGTAGGTTTCAAGGAGCTGTTTCAATACTTCGACGGAGTGTGGACTTTGGAGCAGGCCGTGGAAAAGATCAAGCGCAACTCACGGGTCTATGCCCGGAAACAGATGACTTGGTTTAAACGCGATCCGGAGATCCACTGGTTCCACCCGGAGGCGGAACAGGAGATCTTCGATCTGTTGCGTAATGAATTACTTCTTGAAGACTAAATAGACTGCAGCTACGAGAAAAAGGAATGCCAATGCGTGATTCCATTTGAACGATTCCCCTTTGAAGGCGATCGTACTGAAGGCTACAAAGACAACTAAGGTGATGACTTCCTGAATGACTTTCAACTGAATCAAGTTGAACGGACCTCCATTTTCCCGGAATCCCATCCGATTGGCAGGGACCTGAAAACAATACTCAAAAAAAGCCAGCATCCAGCTAAACAGGATGACACCGATCAGCGGGAGATGTTCAAACCAGCTGAACTGTTGTTTCATTTTCAGATGACCATACCAGGCGCAAGTCATGAAAATGTTTGATACAATCAAAAGAAGAATCGTATAGACACCTTGCATTTGTTAGTTGATTTTAGTGGGTAAATAATCGGATTGAATATTTGTCATGCTGCCCCACAGGCTGTGACGAGCATCGGGTGTAATCGTTTCGAGGTGAGACAACAATGTCTTCATCTCCGAACGTGCAGAATCGGTCTCGTACGGACAGTTTTTCAGCAAAGGGCGATAGGCCTGCAACTGGGCCAGCCGTGTCAACTCCTTTTCTTCGATGAGGCAGAGCGGACGAATGATTTCCATCGCAAATTTGTCCATTTTCAGTCGGGGTGGCATGGTCCCGAAAGCTCCTTGGTGCAACAGGTTCATCAGCAACGTCTGCAGGATGTCATCTTGATGGTGGCCCAAAGCTATTTTATTGCATTGTTCCTCTTTGGCAATCTCGAACAACGCCTTGCGTCGCATCCAGGAACAGAGAAAACAGGGAGTCTTGCGTCGGTCCGTAGCCGGATCGAAACTTGTTTCCCTCCAGATGAATGGCAGATCATAACGGGCAGCCTGACTACGCAGATACTCGGGATCTGTCTGATAGGGAATGTTACTCATGACTACGTGTGCTACGACCAATTCGAAACGGGGACGGAAGATACGCGAACGTCTTCCGAGCAACTCGAGCAATGCCAACGAGTCTTTGCCGCCCGAGAGTCCGATCAGAATCCGGTCACCCTCCTCAATCAGTCCATAATCGAAGATGGCCTTTTTTACTTTTGCATCCAATTTGCGGAGCAACAGCTCCTCTTCACTGCGTGTTGTCATATTGTTATTGGAAATCGGATGCAAAAGTACAATTTATCAGGGCTTGCACATCCAACGAAAATGCATTTTCTTTGTAGAGAAATCAAATTGAAGATAAATATATATCATGGCACGTAGAAAAATCTCAGACAGCCAGGCTGTCTGTATCATACTTTTATGGGGTGTTCTTTGCTATATACTGTTGACATCCAACGAGAAACTTACTCCCGACACATGGTTTGCACTGATTGCTTCTGCAATCATTGTATTTGTTCCGCTCTATAAGAATTTCCGCAGACGTGATAAATGACATTTTGTAGATTTTATTGCGAAAATAGCGTCTAATTGATGTTTTAATTTCATTTTTTTCTTTCAAATGTTTGTCGGTTTAAATTTTTAACTTACCTTTGCGCCCGCTGCCGTTAGAA
>JBJECC010000051.1:0-16352 GCA_051870655.1 Parabacteroides sp.
CGATCTGGTTGTCGAAAAAGACCGGAAAGACCTATCGTCTGCCGACAGAGGCGGAATGGGAATATGCGGCTCGTGGCGGTACGGAGACTCCCTACTTCTTCACTGGCAGTCCGAAGGACTTCTCGGATGAGGGATTCTGGCGGAAGTTCTTTGCTGCAAAGACAGACAGTATCAGCAGTTATGTCATCTATGCGAAGAACAGTCAGAACAAGACTCAGGAGCCGAGTGCCGTGAAAGCCAATCCGTTCGGATTGAAGAATATGATGGGTAACGTCTTGGAATATTGTGCTGACAAGTATGATGCGGAGGCCTATAGCAAGGCAGGCGACAACGCCGTGAATCCGCTTGTGACGGAAGGTGACGAATGGGTCGTACGCGGTGGTAACTACACATCGGATGCGGCTGATTTGCGTTGTGCCGCACGTGACTATACGAAGCATGATCTGTGGTTGAAGACCGACCCGCAGCAACCGAAGAGTATCTGGTGGTATTCTGATATTCGCGGCATCGGATTCCGTGTCGTGTGTGAGAATGTACCGAATCAATAAACATTATTAACTTCATATTTGTACCATAATGAAAGAGACAAAATTCAGCAGGAGATCGTTCCTGAAGAGCTCTGCAATGGCTGGAGTATTAGGAACAATTGGAACAGGTAGTGCAGCCAGCATGTTAACTTCTTGTGCCGGTGGTGGTGAGGCAGCCGCTTCACAGACTGTAAAGAATGCAGGAGAAGGCAAATGGCATATCCCCGAATTGCCCGACTTGGCAACAGACGGTAAGGAACTGAAAGCCGGTGTGATCGGTTGTGGTGGCCGTGGATCCGGTGCTGCTTTCAACTTCTTGAATGCAGCAAATGGTGTGACAATCACAGCACTGGGTGATACATTCCAGGAACGTGTGGATGCATTGGCCGACAAGCTGAAATCTGAAAAGAATATTGATGTGCCGGCCGACAAGCGTTTCGTAGGTCTGGAGGCTTACAAACAGGTAATTGACAGTGGTGTAGATGTAGTGATCATCGCTACTCCTCCCTTGTTCCGTCCGGTTCATTTCCAATATGCAACAGAAAAGGGCAAACACAGCTTCCTGGAGAAACCGATCTGTGTGGATCCGGTAGGTTATCGTACGATCATGGCGACTGCCAAGCAGGCTCAGGCAAAGAACTTGTGTGTAGTGACAGGTACACAGCGTCACCACCAGCGTGCGTATGTAGAATCTTACAAGAAGGTGCTGGAAGGTGCTATCGGTGAGATTACAGGCGGTATCGTTTACTGGAACCAGAGCATGTTGTGGTATCGTGAACGTCAGAAGGAATGGAGCGACTGCGAATACATGATCAAGGACTGGGTAAACTGGAAATGGCTTTCCGGTGACCACATTGTGGAACAGCACGTACACAATATCGACGTATTCACATGGTTCAGTGGTTTGAAACCGGTGAAGGCTGTCGGCTTCGGTTCTCGTCAGCGTCGTATCACAGGTGACCAGTATGACTTCTTCAGTGTAGATTTCACGATGGAGAACGGTATCCACCTGCACAGTATGTGTCGTCAGATCGACGGTTGCGCCAACAACGTAAGCGAGTTCATCCAGGGAACAAAGGGTAGCTGGAACAGCGCTACAATGGAAATCAAGGATTTGGCCGGCAACGTGATCTGGAAGTTTGACAAGGAGGCTGAAAAGGCCCAGTATCAGCAGACAGACCCCTATACATTGGAACACGTAGATTGGATCAACTGTATCCGTGGCAACAAGCCGGTTGAACAGGCTTCTGAGACAGCTATCGCTTGTATGGGTGCTATCATGGGTCGTGAGGCTGCTTACTCTGGTGCTGAGACAACATGGGATGCCATGAGTGCTTCTGCATTGGATTACACTCCGAAGGATCTGAACCTCGGTAAGATGGATATGAGCGGATTCACGGTTCCTGTTCCTGGTAAACCGTTGGAAAAGAAATAATCCCGATCGTTATATGGAATTCAACAGAAGAAATTTCTTAAGAGGTGCCGCCCTTGCTATGGGCGGCACTTTGCTTGCTTCTTGTGGGGGCAATGCCGGAGGCCAGAAGGCTGAAGACGAATGCTGTGCTGACAAGAAGGGCTGTCCGAACAAGAAGGATGTCGAATTGAAGCTCTCTTTCCAAGAGGGAACAGCACCGGGTGAAAGCCTGAACGAGAAATTCGACTACATGGAGAAGATGGGTATTGTCGGTTTCGAACCGGGTGGTCGCGGACTCTCTAAGCGTGTGGAAGAGATCCAGAAGGCGCTTAGTGGACGTAACATCAAGGTGAGTGCCATCTGTGCCGGCTTTGAAGGCTTTATTCTGTCGGAAGATGCAGCCGTGCGCAAACAGTGTATGGACACGATGAAGGAGATCATCGAAGCTGCTGGTGCCCTGGGTTCAACAGGTGTCATCATCGTACCGGCTTTCAACAGTCAGAAGCCTTGTAAACCGCATACACAGGAGACGCGTGATTTCTTGTGCGAACAGTATGCTGAAATGGGTACATTTGCCGCTCAACACAACACAACCGTGATCTTTGAGCCGTTGAACCGTAAGGAGGCTTTCTATCTGCGTCAGGTAGGGGATGCCGCTTCCTTGTGTCGTGACATCAACAATCCGGGTGTTCGCTGTATGGGTGACTTCTGGCACATGACATGGGAGGAAAATTCCGATATGGGTGCTTTCCTGTCTGCCGGTCAATACTTGCAACATGTGCATGTGGCCAGCCGCAAGCGTCGTAGCATGCCGGGTGAGGACGGTGAGGCAGATAACTATGTAGATGGTTTCCGTGCATTGAAGATGATGGGATACGACAAGTATGTCAGCTTCGAATGTGGTTGCCAAGGCGATCGCAATGTGGTGCTTCCTGCTGCTGTCGAACTGCTTCGCAAACAATGGGAAGAGGCTTGATGTATGGCTTTGGTTTATCCTTATATGCAGTTGAGTGAGGTGGTGGAGGAACACCCCTCACTCATTCCTGTGATCAACCGGTTTGGGATTCGCTTGGGACTGGGCGACAAATCGGTGAAAGAGATTTGTGGAGAACACGGGCTGGATGTGGATTTCTTTTTAATGGTCATCAATACCTACCTGAACGAAGATTATTTTCCGGTCAGAAGATTCCGGACTTTCCATGTTTCTAAAATCATTGATTATCTGACTAAAACCAATCAGTATTATGCCCGTTATCAGTTGCCGAATATTGAGCGGCATTTGCATTCATTCATTGCCATGAGTTCCCCTGATAACCCTTCCATAGCACTACTCGGCAAATTTTTCCGTTCATTCGAAGAAGAGCTGTTGACACGTATCCAACACGACGAGACAAATTGGTTCCCTTATTGTGCCGAATTAGTCCAGCAGTTGGAGCAGGGTGACTCTTCTGTTCAAAGTGGGAATGCGGATGAGGTGGAAGAGGATCACATTGAAGCGTTGCTGACAGATTTGAGAGGCATTATGGTACGTCATCTGACAGGTAATTATGATGAGAATCTCTGTTATGCAGTCACATTTTCGCTCAGTAGTTTGGAGAAAGATTTCAAACAACATAATCGGATCCGCTATCGGATACTGATCCCTATGGTCAACGCCATGGAGAAAAAAATCAAAGCCCGCTATGCAGCCGACTAAACGAATTGTGCTCATTCTTGCGGATACGTTGCAATGTGTAGGGTTGCATACATTGTTGACCGAGTATTTTTCACCAGTCGAAGTCTCTTTTTGTTCCTCTTATCAAGAGGTCTTCAAGGCTTGTCAGGACTATGATATCTATATTACAGTGCCGGATATGTTTGTGATGCATACCGATTTTTTCTTGCCTCGTCGGAACAAGACCTGGATTTTGACACAGAGCCACGAACACAATGACGGGCTTTCCGGTATCAATCATATCTGTACGACCGATTCCAAAGATGGGCTTGTGGAACAGTTGCGTGACCTCTTTGCCAATGATACGAATGGTGCCGGAGAGGATAACAAGGGACTTTCCCAGCGGGAAATTGATGTCTTGCAGCTTGTCGCGACTGGTATAACCAACAAGGAGATTGCCGATAAGCTGCATATCAGTCTAAATACGGTCCTCTCTCACCGGAAGAACATCACCACGAAATTAGGTATCAAAACAGTTTCCGGACTTACTTTTTATGCGATCATGAATGGGCTGATCGCCGGTTCTGACATCGAGTAAGAGATCTTCTTCTTATTGGCTGCAGATGGTCCAATAGAGCTGTTTCTCGCCCGGATCAATGTGGGTTTGAAACCGCCGTTGCGGGAAATAGGGTTGGAGACGAGCAGCCAGGGTATCGACCAACGGCTGATAGAGAGAATCCAGCTCCGGTTGGTAAACGGTGGAACCGATGCAGCAGAGTTGATTCTCTTCTGTGTAGAGATCCGCCGTTATCCAAGGAACCGGCAGATGCCACCAAGTGGAATCAGGTCGCATCAGTGAGATGTGGAGTGAATCGGTTGGCAGCAGGACATGGGCCAACGCATGTTTGTCAAGTGACATCAGAGCCTGTTGAAAGGCAGAGAGCGCAGGCGTCTCTGCGGCCCGTTGACGACGGGCGGTCTGTTCCAACAAATGTTTGCTGGTACTGGCAATCCAGAGATGATCCTTTTGGTAACAACCGATATAATCCCCCTGACGTGTCAGATAATAATGGAAGCGGATACTGTCCCTCTCGATTCGCTGAGGTGGATAGTCAACCCCTAACAAAGGATGGACAACCCGTTTTTCGAGATACAGGGCCTCCTGTTCATCCAATGTCGTATAGAAGAGTATTCCTTGCGGATGGAATGAGAGATAGCTTGTCGGCAGGTCTGTGTGGTCCAACAATGCGAGGAAAAACTCCGGGATGAAACGGCGCATGGCACTTCGATGGGCCTTGTCTGACAACATCAGTCGTGCAAAAACTGCCGGACGACGGATCACCAGCAATCCGTCAGGTCGTTCATCCAACACTGCATACGGATCTGTCTGTGTATCCGTTTGTCCCGCATGCATGCTTTGCAGGAAATGGAACACGACGCCGATGGTGGCCAATGCGATGATCAGACAAATTACGATGTCTCGTTGATACCGCTTCATTTGGATTGTGTGAAATGTTTACACCAAGGTTGCAGGCCGCACGATTCACATTTGGGCTTTCTTGCTACACAGGTGTAGCGTCCGTGCAGGATAAGCCAATGATGTGCGATGGGAATCAATTGTTCCGGAATGTGTTTGACCAATTCCCGTTCTGTTTCTAAAGGGGTCTTGCTGTTGTGGGTCAGCCCCAACCGGTTGGCCACCCGAAAGACATGCGTATCGACGGCCATGGCTGGCTTGTCATAAATGACGGAGGCGATTACATTGGCTGTCTTGCGGCCTACACCGGGCAACTGTTGCAATTCGTCCACATCGGAAGGAACCACACTGTTGAACTGTTCGACCAATTTACGTGCCATGCCTACAAGATGTTTGGCCTTGTTGTTGGGAAAAGAGACACTTTTGATATATTCGAAAATAACCTCTTCTGAAGAGGCTGCCATCACTTCCGGTTCCGGAAAATCACGAAACAAAGCCGGTGTGACCAGATTCACCCGTTTATCAGTACATTGTGCAGATAAAATGACAGCTACTAATAGTTGGAAAGGATTCTCATAATGTAGTTCGGTTTCTGCCACCGGGACGTGCTGCTGGAACCAATCTAAAATACCTTTATATCGTTCTTCTTTTCGCATGGTAATTCACTTATCAATCCATGAAGCGAAGATAAAAATATAAAAGGGAAATGGGAAATAAAAAGGGGTGATTTTTTATGATGTGTTTCCCCCGGACAAGGTCAGGTCCGGGGGATTAGGTAACTGATTTAGGTTCTCAATTTAATTGGCCGACTCAAACTGTTTCAGGAAACGAACATCGTTTTCTGAGAACATGCGTAAGTCTTTTACTTGGTATTTCAAATTAGTGATGCGTTCGATACCCATACCGAGTGCATAGCCGGAATAGACTTTGCTGTCAATTCCGCAATTCTCAAGCACGTTCGGATCCACCATACCGCAACCCAAAATTTCCACCCATCCTGTACCTTTACAGAAGGGGCATCCTTTTCCACCACAGATATTACATGAAATATCCATTTCGGCAGAGGGTTCGGTGAAGGGGAAGTAAGAGGGACGCAAACGGATTTTCGTGTCTGCACTGAACATCTCCTTGGCAAAGTAGAGCAGGGCCTGTTTCAGATCGGCAAACGATACATTCTTATCTACATACAACGCCTCAACCTGGTGGAAGAAACAGTGTGCACGATAGGAAATGGCCTCGTTGCGATAGACACGTCCCGGACAGATAATACGGATGGGCGGCTGCTGCTTTTCCATCACGCGTGACTGTACGGAAGAGGTATGTGTACGGAGCAAAACGTCCGGATTATGCTGGATAAAGAAAGTGTCCTGCATATCGCGTGCAGGATGGTCTTCTGCAAAGTTCAAGGATGAGAAAACATGCCAGTCATCTTCTACTTCCGGGCCTTCGGCGATACTGAATCCCAATCGGCCGAAGATGTCACAAATCTCTTTGCGGACCAAAGAAAGCGGATGGCGTGTACCCAATCCGATGGGATAAGCCGTACGTGTCAGATCAATATCATCCTGTACGGTCTGTGCATTCTCAAAACTTTCTTTCAGTTCATTGATTTTATGCTGTGTTGTCTCCTTGAGCTCATTCAGGAATTTTCCTACCTCACGTTTCTGATCTGCCGCAACATTGCGGAAATCATTCATCAATAAGGATATTTCACCTTTTTTGCTGAGATATTTGATACGCAAAGCCTCCAATTCGTCGGCATTTGCAGCGTGCATATTCTCTACTTCCTGAAGCAGAGCCTTTATCTTATCGATCATCGTTGTCTCGTTTTCTTAATTGAGGGCAAAGGTACATCTTTTTTTGAAAATGCAACCTTTTTAGAACTCGATTTCTTAAAATCTACACCGCAATTCAATTCCGGCTTGCATGGGACGTCCTTTTTGCAGGAATCCGTGTCCCATGCTTTCAAAGTAGAAAGCTGCATAGTCGTTGTCGAGGGCATTGCGGATCCACAGGTCGATCTGTCCGTTCCCCTTTTGGAAACTGAATCGTCCGTTCAATGTGCCATAGAAGTTCTGGCAGACATTGTTACTCTCGGTCCAATAGATTTTTCCCTGTCCGTTGAAATTGGCATTGAGCACAATGCGGTCAAGCCACAGGCCGGGTTGGAGATGGAATGTGTAGCGACCGGCTACGTGCAGTGTATGTCGGGGAACGAAGGGAACCCAATTCCCGGTATAGTCCGTTTCGGTGGTCCCCAATTGATAGTCCCGGAATTTTGCATGGGTATATCCATACGAGGCACTCAACTGGAAATGGTTTGTGACAGCTCCGCTCAAGGCCAGTTCGACACCTTGACTCCGGCTCTTGCCGGCATTCGCGGTTTCCCGTCCCAGACCGCTGGCAGCGAACCGGGAGATTTGCTGGTCACGCGTGTCCATCCAGAAGAGAGAGGCATCGGCTTGCAGCCGTCCTTCCCATAGATTCAGGTGTGTGCCGACCTCATAACTCCAGGTCTGTTCCGGTTTGTACTCTACGGCTGTACGGGCATCCGGATTCTCACCGCCGTCGGGCAGGAAGGTAGAGGCCATCTTTTGGAAGGCTTCGGGTACGTGTTGCAAGACTTCCTCTTTTGTCTGGCGCATCATGTCGTTGCGGAGGGCTGCTTGCAACAGGTCGGAAAACATCTGTATATTATAACCTCCCGAACGATAGCCTTTGCTGACAGAAGCATACAGGTTTCCCTGTCTGTCAGCCAAATCATATTGAAGGGCTGCTTTGGGCAATAATTGGAGGTAGTCTTTGGAGAGCTTGCCCTGATACCCCGATGTTACCTGTAAATCGGTGGTTGGCATCATCTCAATCTCTTTCAATGTCACATCATTCATCTGGATTTTTCCTTGGATACCGACTTGGTAATCGAGTGACGTGTGTGAGTCGTAATCGATCTGCATCTTCTCATAATCGAGACGCAACCCGGCAGTCAGTGAGAGACCTTCGACTCCGAACAGCTCCTGCCAGGTGGATTGGTGGAAAAGGGCCAGATTGTATTGCGGTGTATCGAAGTCACCGGGAATCCGCATTTCAGAACCGGTGACATCAATGGAAGGCCTGATCTGTACATTCATAGCCCCCATCTCGATGTCCACTTGGTCTGGGATGACATGTCCCAACATATTATCCAGCATCTTGATTCCATCTTTCCGGAACGTGACCGGTGCGATTGTCTTGAGCTGCTGGTAGAAACCGAAAGCTCCTGTCGTCCATTGCCAACGACTGCCTGGTTTGGACTTCATCACCACCTCTTCCGAGAAGGTATGGATACGCTGTTTCTGCTCCAGCGTGTAAATGTCCTGTGCGGTAAAGTCCTGATCCAGGAACATCCGGTCTTTTACCCATTGATAGCCGGTGACGGCATTCAACGTGAAATGCTCAGCCTGCCACGTGAGGTTCAGTCCGGCATTCAAAAGATTCCGATAGTAATTGCTCTCTTGGTTATAAGCAGGCTGGTCCGTTTCGCCTGTGGCTGCATCGTACAGGCCATAGGGATAACCACCTTGGTCGCTGTATTCATAACTGACATTGAAGTCGATCTTCCAGTTGGATGGGGTCAGATAAATGGCACGCATTCGTCCTCCTGCCGATTGTCCCCGGTCGATCTTCTGATTGTTGAGAGCGGCATTGCGGAAAAAACCATCATCATATGTGTAGAATCCTCCGGTGGAAAATGCAAACCGGTCACTCACCCGATGATAGTGTGTCAGGGAGGCCTCATAACTTCCGTAGGTGGCGGCACCGAGACGTAGATCCGTACCTTGGTAAGAGAAGGGTGATTTGGTGTGTACCTTGATCAATCCTCCCATGGCATTCCGCCCATACAGGGTACCTTGAGGACCGCGAAGTACCTCAATGTTTTCCACATCTGCATAGCTGAAGTCAAAGGCTGACTGGTTGATATAAGGGATGTTATCTACGTAAAGGCCCACAGAGGGGGTGTTGATGCGCGAGCCGACCCCTCGGATGTACACCGCTGTGGTGAGTCGCGACCCATAGTCGGGTATAAAGATATTCGGAACGACTCCGGTCAGACTTTTGATTCCCTCCACGTGGGATGCCCGCATCTGATCGTTTGTCAACAGGGTGACGGCTGTCGGCAGTTCCCGGAGGAGACGGTTTTCCTTGGGTGCCGTTACCACTGTAATTTCGTCCATATTCACGATTCGCAGCGTATCAGCCTCTTCTGCCTGTACCGTCTGTGACAGGGCACACAAACAGAGGCCTGTCAGTAAAAATCCTTTCTCCATGGCTTGTCCTATAATGATAAATTTAATCGGTGACAAAAGTACGACCATTCTGCATAGCCGTCAATCACTATATGTAGTGAAATTGATGTGAGGAGTACGGATACAAAAGAGCCCGGTCCTGTGCCGGGCTCTAACAAATTATAAACAACTTATGTACAAGATAAAATGGAATCAACGCATCTGTTTGATGACTTCTTGATTGGCTTTACGGACTGCGGCTTCATTGATTTTGATCACCTTCCGGTCGTATGTCATCAGACCGTTTATCTCACCCTCTACGTCAGTCGTCTGCGTATAGACGGCTGCGGAGAATCCCCGATCGACCAATGCTTTCAGCTGGTTGGCATACTTGACATATTCGGCAGTCACCTCATCACTGTTCTTGAACTGTACGTAACCCCAGTTACGCTTGTTCCACCACAAATGATCCTCTACCGGCAGGCCGATACCACCATATTCACCCAATACATTGACACGTTGCGGATCGGAAAGGAACATGTTCGGACCCGGATAGTTGTGCAAGTCCAAAATGTGTCCGCAAGGACGGTGGTTACCACCACTGGCCGGATTCACTAAACGGGAGGGATCGTATTGCTCTGTCCAAGCGACTACCTTTTCCGTATCAAACTGGCCCCAAGCTTCGTTGAAGGGTACCCAAACGACTACAGAGGGATTGGAGAAGCATAAATCCATGATCTCTTTCCATTCCTGGTAGTAGTTGTCGATCGATTCCTGGGTACGAATCTTGTCTGTTCCGGCATTGTATTCACGAGGTCTCCAGGTGTTACCCATGTCACCGCTCGGCATATCCTGCCATACCAGAATACCCTCTTTGTCACAGTGGTAATACCAGCGGGCCGGTTCTACCTTGACATGTTTACGGATCATGTTGAAGCCCCATTCTTTGGTCTTCTTGATGTCGAAGAGCAATGCCTCGTCAGTCGGAGCTGTGTAAAGACCATCCGGCCACCAGCCTTGATCCAACGGACCATATTGGAAAAGCGGTTGGTTGTTCAGATACATACGCAGAATGCCGTTGGCGTCCCGTTGAGAGGAGATTTTCCGGAATGCCGTGTAGGATTTCACCTCATCCACCACTTTGCCTTCCTTTTTCAAAGTCACCTTCATGTCATACAGATAGGGGCTGTCGGGCGACCAGAGTTGCGGATTCTGTACGCCGAGACGCAGGGTCTTGCCTTGTACACCTTTGGCAGTGGCTACTACCTGACCCTTGTCAATCAGTTGTACTTCAACAATATTGGCAGGACAAGGAGTGGATGTGGAGACTGTCACACCGATCACGTTGTGATCTACATCCGGCACAGCTTTGATGGCCGCGATGTGATCCATAGCTACCGGCTCCAGCCAGACTGTCTGCCAGATACCTGTTACCGGTGTGTACCAGATACCTTCCGGTTTGGCCACCTGTTTACCGCGGGGTTGGAATCCCTGATCGCTCGGGTCCCAGACACGGACTGTCAGTTTCTGATTGTTTTGTCCGGTCAGATAGGGGGTCACATTGAGAGAGAAGGGTGTGTAACCGCCTTGATGGGAACCGATCAAGACATCATTGACAAAGACCTCGGCACGCCAATCTACGGCACCGAAGTTCAGCATCACCTGTTTGCCTTTCCAGGCAGAGGGCACATTGAATGTACGTTGATACCAGAGTTCTTGGTTGGGTCCTACCTCTTTCTGTACACCGGAAAGAGACGATTCGATGGCGAAAGGTACCAGGATAGATCCGTCGAAACTCTGTGGTGTCATCTCTCCTTTCGGACGGATAGCGTATGACCATTCTCCGTTCAGATTGACCCATTCGGCACGCTCCATTTGTGGGCGGGGATACTCGGGTAGTACACTTTTCGGGTTTACCTGCTCGGCCCAAGGAGTCTTGATCTTGTCACCTACCGGTTTCCATTGAGCATTGGCACTCAATGTGAGTGCCAATGCCAAACATGCTAATAATTGTTTTCTCATGATATAAATAATAATGTATGTTGAATTAATGTGTCATCTTGTCTATTAACATCTTCATGTAATATCCGCCGACTACACTGCGGGCACGGAAGCCGACCGATTTGCCGTTTGTCGTTTCATGCCAGTCGCTCAACGGAATACGGTCTGCTGTTTCGTTGGCATATTTGTGGATCGGATTGATCAGGGACTGGAACTTGTCTGCATCGTCAATCAGGCAGGCAGACCACATGATCCAGTCAGACTTGGTGTACGTCTTGCGGCTGTCCAACGGCAAGCCATATTTGTTCTGTACGGTCTGGTAGAAGTCCATTTCCCGTTCAGCCACGATTTCGGGGAAAATGTTCAGACCGAAAATCCGGTCCCAAATCAGATTGTATTTCTGGCTCCAGGTGTCCGGCTGGTCGAAAGTCAGACGATAATGATCACCTGCATTGGCCATCTTTACCCATTCTTCTGCCATGTCACGTGCCTTTTGGATATACTCTTTGGAGGTGGATTCTTCTCCCAACATACCCGCCAGTTTTCCATATCCGGCAATACCCATGATGGCTTTGATGGAGAGGTTGGCATTGTGTGCGAAGTGGCCGGCAAAGTCATCCGTACAGAGTTGGTTGTCCGGATCCAGTCCTTTTTCCAACAAGTAGTTGGCCCATGTAGTCAAGACCGTCCAGTGTTTGGCGGCATAATTTGCATTCCCCTCTACCATGGCAATGGCTGTAACGAGGGTCAGCATGTTTCCGCACTCTTCTACCGGCATATCACCTCCGTATGTCTGTCCGTTGGCTAACGGATAGGTTCCCACGTCATGGGCAGCAAACGGTTTCTGCCATTGGCCGCTCTCGCTGAAATAGAAGATCGGGTTCAACATACCCTTCAGCAGATCCGGATTGTAACGCAGGAAGAGTGGGGCAGAGGGATAGGTGACATCCACCGTACCGATCGATCCGTTACTGAAATTCTCTTTTGACAGGAAGAGGAGATCTCCCTCTTTGTCCGTAATCAACTTGTGGGCAGCGATTGCTTGGCGGTAGGCCAGTGCGCAAAGTTCGGCATATTTCTTGCCCCCTGCCTTTGTAGCCTCTTTGATCAGCTGTTCGTCGAACTTTCGGCAACGGCTCATGACTTGGTCGTACTGGGCTGCTGATTGCTCAAAGGCCTGGTAAATATCCACTTTTCCATTTTGTTTCCAGTAAGCCTGTCGGTTTTCCTTGAAATATTGGATGGACTCAATGTCGTCATATCCGATCATCACATAGCCGGAAGTGGCCTTTTGAACACTGCCCAGATCGTGTGTATAGGCTAAGGTTGTCTGTGTGGATTCGTCTAATTGTTGGGCGACGGGCTCTACCCGGCCGGACTGGAGGAACGAATACTTCAGATCGAAATAATCGCCGATAGCCATGTCTGTCTTGGGCGCATTGCTGGAGGCAAGATACAGATGTCCCCAATCGATCCGTACATTATCGCCCTTCTTGCCCAAGATGTTTTGTTCTTTGGTACCCACCTTGAGATAGGTGAATCCGTTTTTCTCCTCGCGGGTAGCTGTGTAGGGCTGTCCGGCATGATCCATAGCCCACAAGGGTGAAGCTTCGAAATAGATCTGCACGTCGTGAGGACGGTCATCCAACGATTGTACTTGATAAGAGATGTAATTGATCGGTGTGGACATCCGGTTGAGGTCGTCCAACAACAACGGAGAGGTGAATACGGCATTCAACTGAACCGGTCCGCAGTGGAAACGATAATATGTGGATGTGGGCATGACTACAGCTGCCTTCTGTTTGGCCACCTTCGCGAAATTGTCACCCCGAGCCTCTTTCTGATACAGGCCGAAGTCAACCAGTGCATCGCCGACCTTGTTGTTGCAATGGGCTGCCAATACATGTTTGCCTGGCTTTAATTGGGCACATACCTCCTCTGACAATTCCAGCATGACGTTGTTGTTCCAGCAATAACCGGTGTTGACAAGTTCAATGCCGTCTAAATAGAGTTCGAAACCGTCGTCGTGTGAATACTCCAGATAGATGATCTTACTGCTCAAGTCTTCTGTCAATTCAAAGGTGCGGCGTACCCAGATGTCGGGACTTTCCCACAAGGTCTGTACGTGGGGCATAGGGGCTGTTCCGAAAGCAGCTTTGTCTGTTTGCCAGGTTGCTGCATTGAAGTTTACCTCGTTCCAACCTTTAGCCGGTGCCTTTTCCGTGAAAGAGGCTTCCCATTTTTCGACAGCGGCGGTGGGCAGAATGGTCTTAAGCGACAATTCTTCCGTACCCAGGAAACGATAGACACAGCCATCCACCCGAATGGCACCGATCAGTGGATGCTCTTTGCCAGTCCAATGACGTACAGGACCCTCATACAGATCATCTGTAAAAGACCAGGCACTGGTGTAGGGGTCGATTGTGACCAAAGGATAGGCGGGAGCGCGTAACGAGTTGGTCGAAACGGGTTCAAACCATTCATTTCTGTCTGTGCAGGATTGTAATCCTCCGACTGACAGGATACATAACAGAATAAAGAAAGATAAATAGGTCTTTTTCATGATAAAAAATGTTTTATATGATAGAAGACGCGGAAACGCCATTCATCCCCTAAAGGTAGAGCTATTTTTTTAGAACCTCTAACAATCCGGTACTTTGATTTGCGAAATATTGTGCAACTTCCCATATTTTGTTACTTTTGCTCCCAGTTTGAATCTAAGTTAATCGACTCATGAAACGCATCATTTCCTATTTGTTACTTTTCATCATCTTACTTTTGACCTTTGATGGATGCCAGTCCGAGGAATACACTGTCCGTAATTTTGAACTGAACACCCAAAGTACGCTTGCTACGTTTGAACAGATTATGTTTGGGGATTCTACCCGGATTTCAGCGCTGAAGAGCGATGAAACGATCGAACGTTTCAAAATGGTCCATTTCTCGGATCCGCATCTTTCCGATTGGACGGCTGACAACCATTATTCCAACCCTGTCAATCTGATAGAGGCTGTCGAGCTGGCCAATCTGCCGGATATGCGGATCAATGCGATGGTAGCTACGGGCGATATCATTGCCAATATCGAGAAAACGACGGCTTTGGATGCGTCGTTGTATATCTCCTCTTTTGTCTCATTCTTTTATGCGGGGAATCAGGTGCCCTCTTTCCTGTGTACGGGTAATCACGATGCGAACATGTTGACAGACAATACCGGCTACTATCTGAGTAAGCGTGATCTTAATCAGCTGCTCTTTGCCAAGACAAACTATCCACTTCACCGGCCTGCAGGAGAAAACTATTTCTATGCCGATTTGCCCAATCCGATGGGAGGTACCATCCGTATCATTTCGTTAGACAATACGGATCAGGAGGCGTTCGATTATAAATCGTTGAATCGGAGCTGTATCACGCAGCAGCAGGTGGATTGGCTCATCCAGACAGCCCTACAAGAGAACATGACGGATCGGCACAGTGTGATCATTCTGAATCATCATCCGTTGCAGCCCTTCTCTCGCGATCTAAGTACGTACATGTGTTCGGGAACCCATTTATATGGGGCTCGTCTGATTCCGGACATTGTGAATGCCTTTATCCGACGCAAGACGTGGGAACAGACGTATAAGACGGATTCGCCTCCTTACCGGACCATCACAGTCAAGGCGGATTTTACGCAGGGGATGGGTGAGTTTATCTGTTACATGGGCGGTCATGCCCATACGCCGGCTTGCTTTGAGGTGGAATGTAACGATCCCTCTCCGGCACGCCAGATCATGTTACTGGCGAATACGTTGTCTCCCGATTTGCAGAATAATACATATTGTTATATTTACCGGAAGAAAGATGATTTGAGCAGTAATAGTTTTTCGCTTTATGCCATCGATACGCAAGAGAAAAAGATCTATATCACCTACTTTGGTGCAAAAAGCCAAAGCAGTCCTACAATAGAAACGGTTTCTTATCGTTAAAAGAGATATGGAAAGAGTACAGAAAATAGAATGGTTATCCGTGTTACAAGGATGGAGCATGTTATTAGTTGTAGTGGGACACATTACGTTAACCAATACGTTCAATGATCCCCAATATCCGATAGCGATGTTCGTCGAGAAAGTTATTTATAGCTTTCATATGCCACTATTTATGTTTATTTCTGGCTATTTGTTTTATTGGACTAGAATAAGGAAAGACATAGACTATGTTGGGGTCATTAAAGAAAAACTGATCAGATTAGGTATTCCTTTTGTTTTTTTTACCTTGCTTACAGTTTTACCAAAGATGCTTTTTTCTCCTTTGATGAAACGACCTATCCCAATGGATTGGCATTATTTAATCGATGTATTCATCTTGTTTAAGACAAATCCATTGGGAGAGATGTGGTTTATTGTCACATTATTTATATTGATGTTATTTTATCCAATGTATAAATGGATGTTGAAGAGTAATGTGACGATTGTAGTTGGAATAATTGTCTTGGTATTTCTAAATAGGTTTAATCCGCAAAACATAGATTTGTTTCAGTTATCGAATGTAATGAAGATGGGAATCTTTTTTTGGTGTGGAATACTCTTTGCCTATTTTCAACTTTTGAAGTATGTAAATAAAGGATTGCTTTTGGTAGCTGTTATAATTCTTGTTTTTTCCAATTGGTGGAATATGCCATTTATGATTACGAATATGGTGGGTATTTTATGTTCTTTGTCATTGTCTGTTACTTTAGCAAAGTTTGTGCCAAATATGTTTTCTAGTTTTAGGGATTATACGTATCAAATTTTTTTGATGGGTATTTTTTTTCAAATGAGTGTTCGCTATTTGTTTGCCTATATTCATTCGGATAACTGGTATTTACCTTGTTACTTGTTAAGTATCATGATGGGAATATATGGGCCGATTTTGATTGCTAAGGGAATCCAAAAGATGAATAAAAAGTATTTGAATCTTTGTTTTGGTTTAAATTAAAAGGAGTAGTATGTTGCAACGGTTTATTGACAATACGCATTATCTTTTATTCATATTCACATT
>JBJECC010000052.1:0-3053 GCA_051870655.1 Parabacteroides sp.
CAGCGGCAGAAAGCCAACTGCAGGAAGAAGAAGACCACGCCGGTTGCCGCACTGGCTGTGATGCCTAAATAGCGGTGCATGCCGAATCCCCAGTTGTAATAGAGCATGGAGCCGACGACACTCTGGGAGATGTAGTTGGTCAGACTCATCTTGCCATACGGAATGATCTTGTTCAGCCGTTTGCGCCAGCCGGTCTTGTAGTAGGCAAAGAGGACGCCGGAAACCAGGACCAGCATAAAGGCAAACTTGTAGAGTGACGAGACAATGAGGGCCAACGGGGTCAGGATGGATTTGTTTTCAATGAATTTGGGCAGCAGTTCGCCGATTCCTGTCAAGGGGAAGAAGGCGATCAAGGCGCCAGTGAGTACTTTTCCCCACACGGGCAGATGCTGCTCCTCAAACAGTCCACGTCGGCCGATCAGCATGCCCAACAGGAAGAGGGCGGCAGTCTGGAAGACACGTCCGTTGTCCCATGCCCAGGCTAAGCTGGCCAACTGTCCTTCCCACAGATTGACCCGTACGGTCTCCAGGAAGGTGCCGTGGGTCTGCATCTCGAAGGTGGCGTTCCAGAAGGCGCGTGTCGGGATGGCCGGTGTGACAAAGGCCGGATCCAACGTGGCGCGGATCACATAATAGAGCGGCAACGGTTGGATGAGCAGAATGCAGGCCAGGATAAAGACCCATTTGTCTTTCAGCCGGCAGGTCAGCGGAAGAATGAAGCCGACCAGCGAATAGAGCACCAGCACTTCGGCGGTAAAGAAGGCGGCATTGATGTTTCCAATGAGGAAAAGCAGCACTAAACGCCAGCAGAACCGGAGCCGGAAATCATGTCCGCGCATACGCTGGTTGTCCTCCTGAATGAAGAAACTGAATCCGAACAGGAGAGCGAAGACCGCATAGGCTTTTCCTCCGAACATGAAGAAGAGCCCGTTCCAGACCGCTTTGTCGGTGAAGTTCAGCCAATCGCTTTGTCCGGCTGTGTCCGGGAATGAATAGAAGTTGAAATGCTCGATGGAGTGCAGGATGATAATGCCCATCACGGCAAGACCGCGCAGTACATCCGCTACATCGACTCGGGCATGTCCGATTTTAAGTTGTTCCATGATAATGATTTATTTATGAAATAGATTAGTAATTAAGTGTATTTCAGATCACATGATTGGCTGGCTTTTTGGCCCGCAGGTGTTGCCTGAACAGATCGACCTGGTGGTTCACGATCAGCTCTTCCGGAAATTCCGTTTCCTGCAACAGGGGATAGATATTGGAATAATCGGCAATACGGAAAGAAATGTGCGCATCGCTTCCCAAAATGACAGGCACTTCATACTGTTTGCAAAGCCGTAAGATTTCCAGATTGTTCTTGCGGGCATCTTGTTTGTGACGTTCCGGATGCAACGAGTGGTTGTTGATCTCCAGCAATGTGCCGCTCTCTTTGGCTGCCAGTACGATGGGTTCAAACAGCAGCTGGGCCGTTCCGTCGCCGGGGTGACTGATGATGTTCACGTAAGGATTCCGGATTGCACCGATCATCCCTTGTGTGTTCTCTTCGATTGTGCCGTGCTGGAAACAGAGGCTGTGGATGCCGGCGATCTTGATGTCAAGCATCGGCATGTAGGATTCGTCCATGTCGATCCGTCCCTGGCTGTCCAGAATGTTCAGTTCTGCTCCCAACAGCAGTTGCACACCATAGAGTTCGCGTGGGACAATATAGAGATTGCGGAAGTAGATCAGATCACAGGTTCCGGGAATGCTGGGGGCATGTTCCGTGATGCCCAGGATTTGTAGATGCTTGTCGGCTGCAGCTCGGACCATCTCCTGCAATGTGCTGTAGGCATGTCCGCTGGCCACGGTGTGGGTATGTACATCCAATGCAATATTCATAAGGCAGAACAGTTAGTTTGTGGTGGATGGAGAGGCCAGTCGGATGCCTTCCGGCTCCAGCGTGATGAGGTGTTGCTTGTAAAGAGCGCCGATGGCCTGTTTGAATGCCTTTTTGCTGCAACGGAAAAGCGCGTAGATCACTTCCGGCTCGCTTTTATCGTGTACGTTCAGGTATCCTCCTTGCGTTTCCAGTGCGGACAGGATGATTCCGGCAATGCCCTCTACTTTTTGATAGCCCAACGGTGAGAGGCTCACGTCAATCTTCTCGTCTTCACGTATCTCCTTGATGTATCCTTTCAGATGTTCACCCCGTTCCAGCCGGCGGAACACTTCGTTGTTATAGACCAGTCCCGAATGCAGATTGTTGATGATGACCCGGTAGCCGATCTCTGTCTCGTCTGCAACCAGCAGATCCACCTCTTCGTTGTGTTGGTATTTGGGCGGAACGTTGTTGAGATACTTTTCTATGCGGGCAGAAGCCATCACACGGCCTGTCACGGTGTCTATGCGTACATAGACAAGATACCATTTGCCGGGACGCATGGCCATCTTCTGTTCACGAAACGGCACGAGCAGATCCTTCATCAGGCCCCAGTCGAGGAAGGCCCCGATTTTACTGACCGACCGGCATTGCATAAAGGCGAATTCGCCCACTGTCGCCTTGGGGCGGGCGGTGGTTGCGATGATCCGTCCTTCGTTATCGTGATAAATGAACACTTCCAGTTCGTCTCCAATCTGTGTCTCTTTCGGAACATATCGGGTGGGCAACAAGATCTCCTTTCCACTCTCGTCTGCCACATACGCTCCGAAATCAAGTATCTTCACTACTTTCAGCGTATTGTATTTTCCTACGTTAACCATATCATGATGCTAATTGTGGCTGCAAAATAAATGAAATCGTAGCATATAATCAAGAAAAATCCATTAGACCTCCCTCTTCGTGCCAAACTCATCTTTTTTTGGCCTCCTATTTGGCGAAATCAAATAAACATTCTATTTTTGAATCGAAAATGCACCTTGGAAGGTGCAGATTTGAGGCGAATCTGCACTTTTCGAGGTGCAGATCAAAGATATTAAAGAATTAGGTTATGATTGATCTCTCGTTGAAACAGTATATGAATGAGCAGCTGGCTCTTGTGTCGCTTGCCTTCAAGCGTTATATGTATTCTCAG
>JBJECC010000053.1:0-16247 GCA_051870655.1 Parabacteroides sp.
AATGACTCTTAATCATTGGGTCGAGGGTTCGAGCCCCTCCCAGGTCACTCGAAAGGAACCTTTTACAGATCGTCGCATCTGTGAAAGGTTTTTTTTTGGATATACACGATTTCTTTTTACCTTTGCCACTCAAGAAAAAGGTTAATTCACATCAATTGTCAACCAAATGAAAAGAGCAATCTTGTCACTATTTACTTTTGCACTGCTTTTAATGGCCTGCAGTAATGAAGAACTGATCGAAAGGTCCTCCTTTTCGCCGGAAACCATCTTTGAGAAGACAGGATGTTATCCGACGGAAGTCAACACCATCAAAAGTTATACGCTCTTCAAGGATTCCATCCATGGCATCAACTATTTATATGGTGCTCGTACAGAAAACAACAAGGATCATTTCTGGATCGCCCAATACAACAGCGAAGGAACGGAGTGCTGGAGTCTTGTCCAGTCCACCGGCAATCAGGAGAGCTATGCCGACCAGCCCGTGCTGCTCGCCAACGGCAATCTGCTGGTAGCCGATGTACGACGCGATACACTGGACAACAAAAAGATCCGGGCCATCCTGCCGACCATCATCGCCACACAAAACGGATCGTTCACCCGCGTGGCTGTGGCCGACACATTTGCCTACACGACTGTCCAGACATTCGACAACTTTTTCTTCTGCTCGCTGGATCCGCAGACGAAACTGCCGTTGATGAGCCTGCAACCATCGAGCATCCAAGTGCGCAACACAACCGGCAAGATCATCGCGCAGGCTGCCCAGCTCTACATTCCGCATCCGGAAGAGGGAAGCTGCCAGATCACCTGGGCAGACGACACGACATATATCCAACAGACCCCGCTCCTCATCGAGAAGTATCAGGTCCGTCAAGGAGAAGTCTGGTCGTACGAAATTGCCCTGCCGGACTATCAAAAATGCAATATGTCCACATCCATCAGCAACAACATTGTATCGTCCAGCTATCAGCTGACGCAAGGCGAGAAAGAACAGAGCTACACTTATCAGCTGTTCTATGACTCAGGCAAGCCCTACGTGCAAGCGACGGGCATCCTCATCAGTGCAGCCAGCCAGACGTTGTATGTAGATGACAGTTTCACCCTGACAGCCACTGTACAGCCAAGCAATGCCAGCTTCAAGGAGATTGTCTGGAGCAGTTCCGACCGCAACATCGCCACGGTCGATGCCAACGGAAAAGTGACAGCCTTGGCGCCGGGTACATGCCAGATCCATGTATCGACACAAGACGGACGTTATCAGGCCAGCTGTACGATCACCGTCAAGCAGAAATGGGTGGAAGACATCACGCAATACATTGCTCTGGAATTTGAGTCGTCCAACATCGAGTGGAAAAACAACCTGGTGTCAGGCAGCATCTTCAGCAAACTGGTCAACAAGAGTACCATCGCGACCATCCGCGTGACCGGTTTCCGCATCGAAGACAAGTTCCACGACTGGACCTTCAAGGCAGATGCCTCCCTGCTGGACAAAGAGGTGGCTCCCTCCTCTTCGTATCGTCTGGGCAGCCATAATTTCAGCAATCTCTATCTGCCGGAGTTTGTCTGGGAATATGAGTATCACGACAAGCGCTACACGATCCGTGCCACATTCACCAATCCCAATGCAGATACGGATCCGACTGAAACGGTGGATACCAAAGCACCCAATATCATCATCATCTCGGAATAATCTTTCCAGAATCATGTAATAAAGTTCGTTTCTTATCGTTTATATAGAAAAACAGAGCGATATGAAACGAACTTTTCTTTTTCTGGTCTCCGCAGCGGTCTTGCTGGGCATCCAACAGGGATATGAACGGTTTTCATCGTCGAATGAGCCGGTGAGTCCCGACGAAATGGAACTCTCTTCCATTGCCGAGCAGGTGATTGCCATTCCGTTACATACACGCAACGGACAATCCATCAAGACGGCACGCGACATCCATCAGGAGGGAAAGAACCTGTTTCTCATCAGCAATGACATCCTCTACCGGTTCGACCGGAAAGGTGATTTCATCTGTCAGATCACCCGGCCGGAAGAGATCCACGTGGCCGGTTACGTGGTGAGTCCTGCCACCCAGCAGGTGATTGTGTTGGGCAATACCAACGATATTTTTTACTATTCCTACGGCGGGAAACTATTGACGAAAAAGAAACTGAAAAGCGATTTGACCCATCATCGGATGTTGTCCGTTACAGAGTATCAGAATAAAATCTATTCCGTAGAAGAGAATGTGTCTGCAGCTCCCTCAACCCCGGAACCGACTCGGCAACAGGAAGTAGTCGAATACGACACCACGTTCCAACGGATCAAAAGCCGTCCTTTGCGTATCACACAATCGACCAGTCAAACACTTCCAGCCAGTTTTGCCCCTCATCTCGCCCTTGCCAACGGATCCTTTTATGCGTATGAGGCACCGAACTTCCCCACAGCGAATCCAAGGGGCCTATCAAAAAGGCTCTTTATCCTTTGCCGATAAAGAGCCTTTCCCACACACACTTGAAGTAAGTAAAGTGTCCTCGTTAACCCAAATAGGATTTGAGGAGTTTGCTGCGCGACCCTTGTCTCAGACGGCGGATCGCTTTTTCCTTGATTTGGCGTACACGCTCGCGGGTCAGACCGAACTTATCACCGATCTCCTCCAGCGTCATTTCCTGACAACCGATGCCAAAAAACATTTTGATGATATCACATTCTCTTTCCGTCAATGTAGCCAATGCCCGATCAATCTCTTTGGCCAATGACTCATTGATCAATGAACGGTCAGCAATCGGTGCATCATCGTTCACCAACACATCCAACAGACTGTTGTCTTCGCCCTCCACAAACGGAGCATCTACGGAAATATGACGTCCTGACACCTTCAACGTATCGGAAATCTTATCTACTGGAATATCCAATTCGTCCGCCAACTCTTCCGGTGAAGGACGGCGCTCGTTCTCCTGCTCAAATTTCGAAAACGCCTTGCTGATCTTGTTCAAAGAACCCACCTGGTTCAAAGGAAGACGGACAATACGAGACTGTTCCGCCAAGGCTTGCAGAATCGACTGGCGAATCCACCAAACAGCATACGAGATGAACTTAAAACCTCTCGTTTCATCAAACTTTTCAGCAGCCTTGATCAGTCCCAAGTTTCCTTCATTGATCAAATCCGGCAAACTCAAGCCCTGATTCTGATACTGTTTAGCAACAGAAACAACAAATCGGAGGTTTGCTCTCGTCAACTTCTCTAAGGCCCTACGGTCTCCCCTTTTGATAGCTTGTGCCAACTCAACCTCTTCTTCGACCGTGATAAGGTCTTCACGACCGATCTCCTGAAGATACTTATCCAACGAAGCACTTTCGCGGTTGGTGATGGACTTTGTAATCTTTAATTGTCTCATTTATTTCAGCTAGTTGAGAATACGAGTTGCAAAGGTAACATTTTAATGTATAAAAAAGAGCCGATCTCCGAAGACGACCGACTCTTTTATAAACCTTTAACGCTATACGCCTGTCATTTCATTTTTTTATTCTGAAAGATCGATGGCATAATACTTCGTACGTCCGTTCGGATAGAAGCCCTTGATGAAGAGTCCCTGATCTTCCGTACGACCCTTCAGAATGCCGTCCACCAGCTTCTCCAGATCTTCCGGCGAAGAAATCTTCTGGTTGTTGACGATCATGATGATGAAGCCCTTCTGGATGCCGGCCTCTTTCAACTTGCCGGAAGTCAAGCCTGTCACCTCAATGCCATAGCTTACGCCCAATGTCTGTTTCTGTTTGTCTGTCAATGTCTTGAAAGCTCCGCCAAGCACCTCTGTCGAATCGCCGCCCTTTACGACTTTCGTACTGCCCTGCGCATTCTTCAGCTCGACTGTCACCTTCTTGGTTGTACCCTTCCGGTCCAAAGTCAGTTCCACCTTGTCACCCGGACGATACTTGCTGATCTGCTCCTGCAAGGCACTGGCCGATTTGATCTTCGTACCGTTGACAGCCACAATCACGTCGCCCTTCTCCACACCGGCCTCTTTCGCCGTGCTGCGTTCTGCGAAGCCGCCGATGTAGGCACCTTCCAGCACTTTGATGTTCTCTTTTTCTTCATCCGGTGCATTCTGCGGATCCTGTATCAGGACACCCAACACAGCCCGCTGCACGGTTCCGTATTGTTTCAAGTCGTTGGCCACCTTGCCGGCAATGCTGATAGGCACGGCAAAGGAATAGCCCGCGAAGTTACCCGTCTCTGAATAGATGGCCGTATTGATGCCGACCAGTTCTCCCTTCGTGTTGACCAATGCACCGCCACTGTTACCCGGATTGACGGCAGCATCCGTCTGGATGAATGACTCGATCTTGCTCCGGTCACGTCCGGCCGTTCCGATGTTGCCACGGCTCTTGGCACTCACGATACCCGCAGTCACAGTAGAGGTCAAGTTGAACGGATTACCGACTGCCAGCACCCATTCGCCCACCTTCAGCTTCTCAGAATCGCCAAACGGAATAGTCGGCAGATCCTTGGCGTCGATCTTGATCAGGGCAATGTCGGTCTGCGGATCGGCACCCACCAGCTTGGCCTGGAACTTCCGGTTGTCATTCAAGGTCACCTCCAGTTCATCCGCACCATCCACCACGTGGTTGTTCGTCAGGATATAGCCGTCTGTCGGGATGATCACACCGGAACCGGCCCCCACGCGAGGCTGTTGCTGCTGACGCTGATAACCGCGGCCGCCAAAGCCGAAGAAATATTCAAACGGATCCACATACTGTTCCTGTCCTCCCGCCTGCACATTGGCAGTCGCCTTGATGTGGACTACACCGTGCACAGCACTTTCGGCTGCCACTGTAAAATCTATATTTTCCGCTGCGACCGAGGTGCCATAACTGGTCAGGCGCAACGGTTGTTTGAATGTGTTCTCCACACCCGTCGCCAAACGGTCTGAAGGCTTGTTCTGGTCAAACAAGTAAACGCACGTTCCAACAGCAGCTCCCGAGCTAATGGCTGCGACAAGCACAACGCCAAGTACATTTTTCCAAATTGCTTTCATACTTCTATGATTTAGTTAAACCTTTAATTTTAACAGTTTCGTTACGACAAAGAAAACTCAAAAAACGTACGGATATTCTATTTCAGCCCGCTTTTTTATCACTTTTAACGACAGATTTCCACCACTTAACCGCGGTTAACAGTACCGTGCATTACAAAGAACCTTATTAACAATCCAATTCTGTCATCTTGACAGCCGGAAACTGCACTTGTCTGTCGGATCAGACAGGAGCTGAACGGCATGGGCACAAAAAAAAGTAAGCCGGATATCACTATCGGGCTTACTCAAACTCTGTTAACTTGAAAACACGAATGTGCCTTGTTCATTCTTTCCTTGTTGTTATCAAAAATTTCCCATAGCAGGGTCTTGTCTTGTTATCTGTTATTACTGACACAAAGGAAAACATTCTTTTTCGAAAGTTGTTCCTTTTCGGGGAGAATAACCCAAATCAGGTGGCGAATCACTGTTTTCAGGACTCTTACCCTGATTTTCATGGCTCAAAATTACATATTAAATTCATATTTACAAGTGAAAAACCGACAAAACTGCATTTTTTGTAGAAGAAAGGGCTAATTTTGCAGATAAAATCAACAACAAAACACATGAAGCATTTCAGTATCTTTTTAGGGGCGATCTGGTCGCTGTTGGTCGTCCTTCAGAGCGAAGCTCAAATCACATTAGTCAAAAATGCCCGTCCTGCGTCGCGAATTGTCGTGGCGGGCGGACAGGAGGCGGACAGGCAGGCTGCCCGTCTGTTGCAGGATTTTGTCGGACGGATCAGTGAAGCCACGCTACCCATTGTCGAACAGCAGACGGCCAAGGCAGGAGACATCGTGATCGGCCAGGGCGACAGCTCCGGACTGACCGAAGACGGATTCCGCCTGGCCACACAGGACGGCATCCTCTACATCAGTAGTGGCGGTGACAAGGGAAGCATCTACGGCGTGGTCTCGCTGTTGGAAGAGGAGCTGGGAGTCGCCTATTATGCCGCCCATGCCTATACATTAGAAAAAAGAAAGACCATCACCCTGCCGGCCCTGAACCGGATGTCGAATCCGGCTTTCCGCTACCGACAGAGCCAGTGCTACGCCATGCGGGAGGATCCGATCTACAAGCTCTGGTTCCGTTTTGAGGAGCCCAGCGAAGTGTTTGCTGACGGACTTTGGGTTCACACCTTCAGCCGTCTGCTCCCCTCAGAGCTCTACGGCGAGACCCATCCGGAATACTATTCCCTCATCAAGGGAGAACGACGTCCCGGCAAGGCGAGCCAGCTCTGTCTCACCAATCCGGCGGTGTTTGAAGAGGTGGCCGCCCGCATAGACTCCATCTTCCGGGCGAACCCCGACAAGAAGATGATCTCCGTCAGCCAAAACGACGGCAATTTCACCAATTGCAGCTGTCCGGCCTGCAAGGAGCTGGACGAACATGAGGGAGGACCGAGCGGCAGCCTCATCCATTTCCTGAACAAACTGGCCGCCCGTTTTCCGGACAAAGAGTTCTCCACACTGGCCTATCTCTACACCATGCATCCTCCGAAGCATGTCAAGCCGCTGCCCAATGTGAACATCATGCTGTGCGACATCGACTGCAAGCGGGAAGTGCCGCTGACCGACAACGCATCGGGACAGGATTTCGTCCGGGCCCTGAAGGGATGGTCGGTCATCAGCCGCAACATCTTCGTCTGGGACTACGGCATCAACTTCGACAACATGGTGGCTCCGTTCCCCAACTTCCCCATTTTGCAGAAGAATATCCAGCTCTTCCACCAACACCACGCCACCATGCACTTCTCCCAGATCGGCGGCACAAAGGGAACCGACTTTGCCGAAATGCGTGCCTACATGGTGAGCAAGCTGATGTGGAACCCCTATTTGGACACCGACTCACTGATGCAGACCTTCCTGAAGGGCTACTACGGTGCTGCTGCCCCTTACCTCTATCAATATGAGAAGCTGCTGGAGGGCGCACTGCTGGCCAGCAACGTGGATCTCTGGATCTACGACTCGCCCGTGTCGCACAAGAACGGCATGCTGAACGCACATTGCCGGAAGCGCTATAACGAACTGTTCGACCAGGCGGAAGCGGCCGTCGCAGCAGACACGACCCTGTTGCGCCGTGTGCGGATCGCCCGGCTGCCGCTGCAATACTCCGAGCTGGAGATTGCCCGTACAGAGAATGGACAGGATCCTGCCGAGATGCGGAAAAAGCTGGAGCTCTTTGCCCGACGGACAGCCGAATATGACATTCCGACACTCAACGAGCGCAACAACCGCCCGGCCGATTACTGCAAGCTGTATGCAGAGCGTTACCTGCCTAACCGGCAAAAGAATCTGGCGGCCGGTGCAAAAGTGACCTGGATCACGCCTCCCAGCGGACGGTATGCCGCCATGGGAGAAAAGGCATTGACAGACGGACTTTACGGAGGCACGACCTTTGTGGAGAGCTGGGTCGGCTGGGAAGGCATTGACGGAGCCTTCATCCTCGATCTGGGCAGCGAACAGTCATTCACCAAGATTGCGGGCGACTTCCTGCACCAGCTGGGCGGATGGATCCTGTTGCCCAAGCGGGTGACCTACTCCATCTCGTCCGACAACCAGCACTATCGCCCCTTCGGAAGCAGGGAACAGGCGGAAGACCGCGACCCGCAAGTGAAGTTTGTCTCCATGGAGTGCAGCCAGCCGGTGCCCGCCACAGCCCGCTACATCAAAGTGGAGATAGAGGGGGTCAAGACCTGCCCCTCCTGGCATTATGGCGTGGGCTATCCAGCCTGGTTCTTCCTCGATGAGGTGACCGTCGAATAGCACCGAATACCTACTTTTAGGGAATCAGGGAGCAGACGGGCGGACCAGAATACCGACCGATAGGTATTTCCCGCTCCGCCTGCTCTTTCTACTTTTGCTCGTCAACAAAATGTATGTGTAAATGATGAAAAATAGTAGAAAGATCCTGCTGGTGGCGTATCTGTTGGAATGTTGTGTATGCCTGTCGTTTGCCCAGTCACGCGACTCCATTCACTCAGGACGCCACCGGAAGATGCAGCTGTTCCGGGCAGATTCCGTCCAAGTGGATCTGGATGAGGTGGTCGTCATGGCAACCGGCGTGGGACGTGTCAAAAAATCAGCCTTCAACACCGTGGCTGTCGATACCAAAGAGATGCAGAACTCAACCAAAAACTTAAGTGACGCCTTGGCCAAAGCCCCCGGCATGAAACTGCGCGAATCGGGAGGTGTCGGCTCCGAGATGTCATTGATGATGGACGGATTCAGCGGCAAACATGTCAAGGTGTTCATCGACGGTATGCCCCAGGAGGGCACGGGAGCCTCGTTCGGCCTGAACAACATCCCGGTCAATTTCGCCAACCGCATTGAGGTCTATAAGGGTGTCGTGCCGGTCGGATTCGGAACAGATGCCATCGGAGGCGTGGTGAACATCGTCACGGGCAAGCGCCGGGAAGGCTGGTTCATGGATGCCTCTTACTCCTACGGCTCTTTCAACACCCACAAATCCTACCTCAACTTCGGGCAGACCTTTGCCAACGGAATAACGTATGAGATCAACGCATTCCAGAACTTTTCAGACAACAGCTATACGGTCCAGTCGCCTGTCGAAGACTTCGCCACCGGACGCATCGACCGGGACCGGAAGGTCAACGTCAAGCGCTTCAACGACAACTACCACAACGAGGCCGTGGTGGGCAAGATCGGCTTGGTGAACAAACCCTGGGCCGACCGGCTGATGCTGGGATTCACCTATTCGCATCTGTATAAGGAGGTGCAGACCGGTGTACGCCAGGAGATCGTGTATGGGCAGAAGCATCGCCGCGGACACGACCTGACCCCTTCCTTGGAATACAGCAAACGGAACCTCTTCGTCAAAGGGCTGGAAGCCACGCTGAGTGCCCGTTACAACCGGGACGTGACGACCAACATCGACACCTCTTCCTATAAATATAACTGGCTTGGCGAGCAGGCACTGCTCTCTTCGCCAGGCGAGCAGAGCTATCAGCACCAGCGTGCCACCAACCACACCTGGAACGGCAATGTCACCCTCAACTATCGTTGGGGCCGGATCCACATGCTGACATTCAACCATGTGCTGAACACCTTCCGCCGCAGCAACACCTCGTTGCTGACCCAGGAGGCGATCACAGACCCGATCGACAAACAGACCCAAAAGAATATCTCCGGACTCTCCTACCGGATCATCCCGACCGAACACTGGAACTTCTCCCTCTTCGGCAAGTATTACAACCAGCACGTGTCGGGTCCGGTCGCCACGACAGCCACGCAGGAGGAGTATGAACGGAGTTCGCGCACCGTGGATGTGTGGGGTTACGGAGCCGCCGGCACCTGGTTTGTCCATCAGGGCTGGCAGCTGAAACTGTCGTACGAAAAGGCGTGCCGCCTGCCGACCATCGAAGAGATGTTTGGCGATGAGGATCTGGAAATGGGCGACATGGGCATCCGTCCGGAAAAGAGTGACAATGTCAATCTGAATGTGAGCTACGCCACCAGCCTCGGCCAGCACTCCCTCTATGTGGAGGGCGGAGTGGTCTATCGCAACACGAAAGACTACATCCAGCGAAACATCACCTCCATGAGCGGCGGCAAATATGCAGCCTCCTATGTCAACTACGGCAATGTGCTGACCAAGGGCGTCAACCTCTCCGCCCGCTACAGCTTCGGGCGCTGGCTCAGTCTCGGCGGTAATTTCACCCAGATGAATGTCTATGACAACATGAAAACCGCCATGGGCAGCACGGCGGACAACATCAACTACAAAGAGAGGATTTCCAACATTCCCTATCTCTTTGCCGACTCGGACGTGAATTTCTACTGGCATGGACTGGGAGGCAAGGGGCGCACCCTGACGCTGAGCTATGACAATCAGTATCTGCACAGCTTCACCTACTATTCTTCCCACCTGGGAGCCAACAAAGAGGACTATGTGGTGCCGAACCAATTCTCGCACAACCTCTCAGTCTCTTACAGCATCCTGCGCGGACGCTACAACTTCTCGCTGGAATGTCGCAACTTCACCAACGAGGCCCTTTACGACAATTTCAGCCTGCAAAAGGCAGGAAGAGCCTTCTACGGAAAAATCCGTGTACATTTTGGAAGATGACAAACCTATTAAAATAATTACAATACAATGAAAATGAAGTATTTTTCCCAATTTTCCTTCGCCTTGATCCTGGCTGCTATGGCGACAGCCTGTTCCGATGACGATCCTGTAGTGCCCAACACACCGCCGGTGTCCGAAGACGTAGAGGTAGAGGAACCCGCGGCAGTCGAGGCATTCGTACTGGCCACATCCGTACAGGACGGCGACAAAACCGCCAATCTGCTCCTGACCTCTGCAAGCCTGCAGGAGGGATCGGTCTCTCCGGTCAACAACGGCTTGGTGAACGACGGTGCCACCGAATGGGTCTTCAGTGCGGACAAGTATCTCTACGCCCTGACCTACAACCAGGGAAATGCCGGCACAACCCGCTCCTATCTGCTGGGTAATGACGGACAGATGCAAGCTCGCCCCACAGAATACAAGATCAGCCGTTTCTCTACGTTCGGCCAGTTCGGCAACTACATCCTCTCCGCCTCAACCGGCGACGGACTCGCGGACTATGCGGACACAGCAGGCAACCTGCCGAAAATGTTCCTGTTGACCTGGTTAGATGTGGAGTCCGAATCGGCGACATCCAGCGACTCGAACAACAAGGATCTGTATATGGCTGAAAACTTCCTCGGCAACGGCGAATACACGATGCTGGCAGGTTTTGAAGAGGCAGGCGGACAGCTCTACAGCGGCATTATCGGCATGGGACTAAGCCCGTACGGGTCTGCCATCGAGGGTGGAAAATATATCCTGCCGGGCAACGAGGATCTGGTGAAAGCCGAATCGGGCGGTACCGGCTCAGGAGCCTACACGAAGGGAGAACTGCAAGGTACCCAATATCCCGATGAATGCTGGGTGGCCATCTTCTCCGACGAGAAACTGAACAATCCGGTGCTGCTGCACACTGACAAGATCAGCTATCCCTGCGGACGCTATCGCTCGCAATACTATCAATGCGTCTGGGCTGCGGACAACGGTGATGTCTATGTCTTCTCGCCCAGCTATGCCAAGACACTGACAGATGCACGCCAGCAGACGCGACTGGATGCCGGCGTGGTCCGCATCAAAGCGGGCAGCAAGGAGTTTGACCCGGACTATTACTACAACCTGGAGGCACAGAGCGGCGGCAAGTCCTTCCTGCGTTGCTGGCCGGCCGGCGGCAGCTATTTCCTGTTGCGCATGTACGACCGTCCCTTCTCTGAAACAGGCTATGTGGCGAACCAGCTGGCTGTCTTCGACGGAGAGAGTGGACGACTCACGTTTGTCACCGGATTACCGGCTTCTGACACAATTACAGACTTCGGCAAGATGCCGTATGTGGAAAATGGCTATATTTACATGCCGGTAATGACCTCTGAAGGCTACCCAGCCATCTATCAGATCGATCCTGCCACAGCGACGGCTGTCAAAGGGTTGACGGCTGAAGTCAACACGGTCACTGCCGTAGGACGCATGCGTGCAAAATAATCATTATAACGTATGAAAAAAATACTGCGTAAAATCCATTTGTGGCTCTCCGTGCCCTTTGGAATCTTCATTACTTTGATCTGTTTCGCCGGCTCCACGCTCGTGTTCGAGAAGGAGATCTCCGAAATGTGTCGTCCGAGCCTCTACTTCGTGGAGGCTCCCAACCAACAGCCCCTGCCGCTGGATGAACTGATGCAGCAGGTCAGCCGTTCGCTTCCTGACAGTGTGGAAGCGACCGGCATCACGGCCTATCCGGAGCGGGACCGCGCCTGGTTGGTCAGTCTCTCCAAACCCCGCCGGGCTTCACTTTACGTGAATCCCTACACCGGCGAGGTGACGGGACGCAACGAGAAGCTCCCCTTCTTCGACACCATGTTCCATCTGCACCGCTGGCTGCTGGGATCCAGCAGCGGATTCGGAAAAGTCTGGGTCGGTGTCAGCACCCTGCTCTTGGTGGTCATTCTGCTGACAGGCATTCTGATGTGGCTGACCAACCGGCACAAGCCTTTGACAGCCAGTCTGAAAATCTCCTTCACCAAAGGATGGCCCCGTTTCTGGCATGATCTGCATGTGGCGGGCGGCATCTATGCGACTCTCTTTCTGCTGGCCCTTTCCCTGACAGGGCTGACCTGGTCCTTCTCCTGGTATCGCAACGGTTTCTACCGTCTCTTCGGAGCGGAGGCCACGGCTCAGGAGTCTCATGGGAATAGTGACGCTGCAGACCCGGCAAAGTCCTCCGGCAGCACACACGGCGGTGAACGAAACGGCAACCCGAACAGTGAACGGAATGGCGAACGCGGAGAAAGAGGCGGACGGAGCGGCCGCGGCGAACACCGCAAGGCAGAGCCCTACGCCCATTGGCAAACGGTCTATAAAGAGCTGGCAGACACCCATAAAGGGTATCAGCAAATCACGCTGGCCGAGGGTAAGGCGACTCTCGTACCCGAAGGCCGCCGCAGCTTGCGGGCAGGCGACGTCTATTCATTCCACCCGCGCACTGGGGAGATTACAGATGTGAAAATGTATGACTTGGAAGCCCCCACAGCCAAACTCCGCAGTCTGGTCTATCGGATCCACACCGGCAGCTGGGGAGGCTGGCTGACCCGCTGGCTGACCTTCCTGTCGGCCCTGTTAGGTGCCACGTTGCCTCTCACCGGCTACTATCTCTGGCTGCGGAAGAAGGGGAAAAAGCACCCGGATCCCGCTGTCAGACAGCCAGACCCAAGATAAAGCGGCAACCCCGTTTATACTCCGGATCGAGCGTCAGTGTCCCGTTCATGCGGGTAGCGATCAGCGCACAGATCGGCAATCCCAATCCGTCACCGTCCGAAAGCACTTTCGGCTCGGAGAAGGGCTTGAACAGATCGGTACGTTTCTCCTCCGGAATGCCACAGCCCGTATCGGTCACAATGAACTGTCCGATATGGGCTCCGCGTTTTTTGAACTCCAGCTTGATCTTCCCGGCCGTCGTGTAGAAGGCAGCATTCTGCAACAGATGGAGCAACACCCGCTTCAACTGCTCCTCATTCACCCGGATCTCCAACGAGGCCACATCCATGGCCAGTTCCACGCCCGGCTGCAACTGGCCGCGCAGCTGTTCCTGTAGTTTCTTGGCCAGCGAAGCGGTCTGGACCGGCTGGGTCTCATAGGGAGTCATCAGATCGTTTTCCAACGAAGAGAGCTCTTCGATGTGGGAAGCGAAAGCGTCCAGTGCCTGCAACTGGTCCAACATCTGTCCGACCTGTACCGGCGAAGAGGCCTGCAACAGCGTAGCGGTCTGCGCCAGGCTGTCTAAAGTCGGCTTCATCTGGGCAGAGACATTGCAGATAAACCGGCTCTTCAATTCACTGTGCTCGTTGGCAATCTGGATATTGCTCTTCAGCTTCTTGTTGAGGAGCAGCAGCCGCATCAGTCCCAAAAAGCCGACCGCCAGCACCACCGCCAGGATGACAGCCAGCGTGCAGAGCGTCACGATCAGATATTGCTTGCCGCGGATGGTACCTTCGCGATCCGCAATCACCTGCTGGCTCTCCTCATACTGTTTCTTCAGGATGTTGTATTCATCTTGCGCATTCAAGGCCTTCACGGAGTCCGTCCAGGCGATGTACCGCTTGTAGGTCTGTTCCACCAACGGTGCGTTGCCTGCCGAACTGGCAATCGTAATCAAGTTCTTATAGCACTCGCTCACCTTGTCGAACTCCTTTTTCTCCTTATAGCGGGAAACCAACTGCTGGAAACATTCGTCCCCTTTGGCATCCTGGCCGAACGTATAGTAAAAACCGGCCTGCGTATAGAGCACCTCGTCGGTGAGCGCACTGTCGCCCGCCTGTCCGGCCAAGTCGCGCAGACGGCTCAGCTGCACTTGTGCCTGTTCGCTGTTTTTCAGCTGCACATACATCTGCAAACGCTCTTTCGACACCTGGAAGTGCAGCTCCGGCATCTGCTTTTGCAGTTTCTGCTCACCGGTCAGAATCAGATAATCGATCTGGCGGCAAAGCTCGAAGGCCTCCTTATAGGCATAGTATTGGTAAAAGAGCGCACACGCCTGCGTACCGCATCGCGTCGCCTCCGCATACTGTTCTCCCTCGGCAAAGGCCTGATAAGCCTGCTGAAACTGGTATCGTGCCTGTACATAATCGTTTTTCTGCAAACTGGCTTCTGCTTGTTTTTTCCATTCCGCGCCACTCTGCGCATACACATGCCCGCCGACCACGAGAAGAAGCAGCAGGACAAACGAAGGAATCTTCTTCATTCTTTTCATAATATGACCATTTATGGGGACAAAAATAGGAAATTTATTCTGTTATCCATATATTTTTATACTTTTGCACAAAGTAAAAACATTTAAATCATAACAAGTACATGAATACACGACGACATTTCTGGGTGGGTCTCTTACTGACCATGGCTCTCCCGTTTCTCTCAGCACAGGAAAAAGCATCCATGACGATCAACGCAGATCAAGGAACCGTCACCATCAGCCGACACATCTACGGCCAGTTTTCCGAACATTTGGGCCATTGCATTTATGGTGGCCTCTGGGTAGGCGAAGACTCCAAGATCCCCAACACGAACGGAGTCCGCAACGACGTGATCGCCGCCTTGAAGCATATCCGCATCCCGAACCTGCGTTGGCCGGGCGGCTGCTTTGCCGACGAATATCACTGGATGGACGGAATCGGACCGCGTGAGAAACGTCCCAAGATGGTCAACACACACTGGGGCGGCGTGACGGAAGACAACAGCTTCGGCACGCATGAGTTCCTGAATCTGTGCGAGGTGCTGGAAACCGAACCGTACATCTGCGGCAACGTGGGCAGCGGCACGGTAGAGGAGATGTCCAAATGGGTGGAATACATCACCTTCGACGGAGAGAGCCCGATGGCCAACCTACGCCGGCAGAACGGACGTGAAAAACCCTGGCAGGTAAAATTCTGGGGCGTCGGCAACGAGAACTGGGGCTGCGGTGGCAATATGTCGCCGGCCGGCTATGCAGAGAACTACCGCCGCTATGCCACCTATTGCCGCAACTACGGGACTAACCAGCTCTTCAAGATTGCCGGCGGTCCGAACGCGGGAGACACCCAGTGGATGCAGACCCTCATGCAGAATATTCCGAATGGCCTGATGAACGGTGTCTCTTTACATTATTATACCGTACCCAACTCATGGGAGAAAAAGGGAAGCGCCACCCTGTTTGACGATGACGAATATTTCCGTACACTGGAAAAGGCAGCTTACATGGAAGAGATCATTTCCCGCCATTCGACCATCATGGATCAGTATGATCCGGAAAAGCGGCTGGGGTTGATCGTGGACGAGTGGGGCGCCTGGTACGATGTGGAGCCGGGCACGAATCCAGGATTCCTGTTCCAGCAGAACACTCTGCGCGACGCCCTGTTGGCAGGTCTCACACTGAACATTTTCCACCGTCATGCAGACCGGGTCAAGATGGCCAACATTGCCCAGATGGTCAACGTGTTGCAGGCCATGATCCTGACACAGGACGACAAGATGGTGCTGACTCCGACCTATCATCTGTTCGACATGTACAAGGTGCATCAGGATGCTACACTCCTCCCCTTCACGCTCGATTGCGGCAACTACGAACGAGAGGGCCATTCGCTTCCGGCCATCAGTGCAACGGCCTCCAAGGATGCTGCCGGAGCCGTACACATTACCTTGGTCAACATCGATCCGACCCGTCCGATCGAAGTGGCTTGTGATGTGCGTGGAACGCAAGCGCAGAAGATCAGCCAGGCACAGATTCTGACCGGCGAGACCCTGCGCGTCTGCAACACCTTCGAGAAACCGAATACGATCCATCTGGAAAATTTCAAAGGGGCTTCTTACAAGTCCGGCAAGCTGACTGTCAAGTTACCGGCCAAATCCATCGTGACCATTGAGATCCAATAAGGGGCAGATGTGACAGGGTTCTCACTGTGAAAGGATTCTACCCGGATCACGGGTGTTTCCAGCGAAGTGAGAACACCCCGACAGTCAACAGCAGGGACATCTCAAACCAGGGTAGTGGCCTCCCATCCGCGTCGCGTCGTGCGGAGGCTGCCCCGTGCTGTTGTGTCTTGCACTTTTCTTCTTCGCCCTAAAGAGTATCATTCTTTCAAAGATCGCATTTGCGGTTG
>JBJECC010000054.1:0-16230 GCA_051870655.1 Parabacteroides sp.
TAACTCCCGTTTTATCTGACGTACAGATGAAGGAAGCGGTAGAAAAATTCACGAACCTCCTGAAAGAGCAGGGAGCTGAAATCGTGAACGAATAGAACTGGGGCTTACGCAAATTGGCTTATCCCATCGAGAAGAAATCAACAGGTTTCTACCAGTTGATCGAGTTCAAGGCAAATCCGGAAACTATCGCTACACTGGAAGTGAACTTCCGTCGTGACGAGCGCGTGATCCGCTTCCTGACATTCCGCCAGGATAAGTATGCTGCAGAATATGCAGCAAAGAGAAGAAATTTGAAAGCAGCATCTAAAGAAACAGTAAAGGAGAATTAATCATGGCAGCAACACAATCAGAAATCAGATATTTGACTCCGCCCTCAGTTGACGTAAAGAAGAAAAAATATTGCCGTTTCAAGAAGAATGGCATCAAGTATATCGATTACAAGGATCCTGAATTCCTGAAGAAGTTCTTGAACGAACAGGGTAAGATCCTTCCGCGTCGCATCACAGGTACTTCTTTGAAGTTCCAGCGTCGTGTAGCTCAGGCCGTTAAGCGTGCACGCCACTTGGCTTTGCTTCCCTATGTAACCGATTTGATGAAATAATAAATTAAGAGGAGACAGAATATGCAAGTTATTTTGAAAGAAGATGTAATCAACTTAGGTTACAAAGACGATATCGTAACAGTGAAAGACGGTTACGGACGTAACTTTCTAATCCCCACGGGTAAGGCAGTGATCGCTTCTGAATCTGCCAAGAAAGTATTGGCTGAAAACTTGAAGCAACGTGCCCACAAATTGGCTAAGATCAAGGAAAATGCATTGGCATTGGCCGAGCAGCTGAAAGACGTGACACTGACCATTGGTGCCAAGACAAGCTCTACAGGTACAATCTTCGGTTCTGTAAGCAACATCCAGGTGGCAGAAGAACTGGCTAAGAAGGGCTTTGAGATCGATCGTAAGATCATCATCATCAAGGAGTCTGTCAAGGAAGTCGGAAACTACAAAGCTACTATCAAGTTGCACAAAGAGGTTTCTGTGGAGATTCCGTTCGAAGTCGTTTCTGAGTAAGATTCAACACACGATAAGAGAAGAAGGGGAGATTCGATACGAGTCTCCCTTTTTTCATATACAAATCTCAAACATGTTTTAATCTTCATAAAAGCGGCTGTCAATCGGCAAAAAACACTACTTTTGCATATAGATTAAGAAAAAGTGTATCATCGTGAGAAGATCGTTCTCTCCATATTATATCATCATCATACTTTTCGTTGCCATGATGCCAGTGGAGCGCATGGCCGGCAAGTCGTTTACCGTCGTCATTGATGCCGGACACGGGGGAAAAGACCCGGGTGCCAAAGGACGTATCGTCAATGAGAAAGACATCAATCTGGCTGTAGCCCTCAAACTGGGCCAGATGATCGCAACGTATCACAACGATGTGAAGGTGATCTACACCCGCCAGACTGACAAGTTCATCGAACTGGATGAACGGGCGGAAATCGCCAACAAAAACAAAGCGGATCTGTTTATCTCGATCCACACCAACTCATTGGCCAAACGGAATTCCGCCATCAAGGGGACAGAGACCTACACCCTCGGTCTGGCCCGTAACAATGAGAATCTGGATGTCGCCATGCGAGAGAACTCCGCCATCCTGCTGGAGGATAACTATCAGCAACGGTATGAGGGATTTGACCCCAACTCTTCGGAATCCTACATCATTTTCGAATTTATACAAAGCAAGCATGTGGAACAGAGTGTCAGCTTTGCCTCTGAGGTGCAGAAAAGCTTTACGGCCGCCAAACGACAGGACCGTGGCGTACGGCAGGCCGGATTCCTGGTGTTGAGGAAGACCAGTATGCCGAGTGTGCTGATCGAATTGGGGTACATCACGAACAGTCAGGAGGAGCAGTTTCTGAAGTCAGACAACGGACGGAAACAGATGGCCACCTCCATCTATAATGCCTTCACCAAATACAAACGGGACTACGACCGGAAGATGGGTGCTTTGGGTAGCCATAGTCAGGCGGCTCCCCTGCTCACTATGGAACAGGAGATTGAGCCATCCATGGACGGAAAAGGATTGCCGCCGGCCGGAAGTGAAGCGGACATAGCCAGACGGAAACACAGGGCCGCTCCCGAAGAACCGGAAACGGAAACCGTAGCCACTCCGACAAACAGCAGCCGTACGGTCTATAAGATCCAGATACTGACCTCTCCCAAGAAATTGCCCGAACAATCGAGCCGTTTCAAAGGTTATAAGCAGGTGAGCTATTATGTGGAAAACGGTATCTATAAATATACGTATGGCGAATCGACCCATTTCAACGAGATCCGGAAACTGAGGCGGTCGATCCTGAAAGATTTCAAAGATGCCTTCATCATTGAATTCAAGGATGGAAAGAAAATAAACAAAGAATAGAAACAATAAACTGTATACGGAAAAGATGAAAAATGTATTCACCAAAGAGGCGAAGATCGGTCTTGTCTCGATTATTAGTTTGGTATTGTTATATATCGGTATCAACTTTCTGAAAGGAATCAACCTGTTTCAGCCGACCAATTACTATCAGGTAGCGTTCACGAACGTGAAGGATGTGACCGTCTCCAGTCCGGTCTTTGTGGAGGGATTCAAAGTGGGTCTGGTACGAGAGATTACCTATGACTACAGCACGACCGACAAGATTACCGTACTGATCAGTCTGGAAAAGGACATGCGGATCAACAAGGGGAGCTACATCACCATCGTGAACAGCTTTTTGGGAGGTGCCGAACTGCACATCCACCTGAACAAATATGTGAACGAATACCTGGCCAGCGGTTCCACCATCGAAGGCCGTCTGGAAGAGGACATGATGACAGCCGTACAATCAAAAATCCTGCCCGGAGTGGAGACCATGTTGCCGAAGATCGACTCCATCCTGTCCGGACTGCAGAAACTGGTGAACGACCCCTCCTTGACACAGGCACTCCATCATATCGAGAAGACAACCGGCACATTGGAAGCCTCTACCAACCAACTGGACCGGATGTTGCGCAAGGATGTCCCCGTAATCATGGACAATCTGAAATCGATTACCGACAACTTCACGACGGTCAGCGGCAATCTGAAAGAATTGGATCTGGCCACAACGGTCAACACCATCAATGCCACGTTGGCCAACCTGAAAATGACGACGGACAAGCTGAACTCAAAAGATAACAACCTGGGTCTGTTGCTGAACGACAAAGGGCTGTATGACAATCTGAACAGCACCATGGACAGTGCCAACAAACTGTTGATTGACTTCCGCGAACATCCGAAGAAGTACATTCATGTCTCTGTTTTCTAAACAGAAGTATAAGGGCGTAGTTTAGAACAGTTCTAATTAGACAAATCACACGTCCATCCGACTGACATCACCCGATAACTAATTTATTTTCAAGAGGAATACAGGCTTCCGTCACATGTGTAGCCTGTATTCCTCCCTCCTGAACAAACGAACGGAAAACAGACAAATGACAGCCTTTCAGAATGTTTTGGACACACGTTGGGAAATCCGCCGGTGATAAAAGATAAATAACTGAGATTAAAACACATACCAAACATTCAAAAATAACAAGAAAAAAACCACTTTTTTTTTCAGAATTAATTTTCAAACTTTGTAGTCCGAAATAAAAAAAATATGGTTGGGGATTTTATTCAAATGCAGAACGATTACAGAATCTTGTGGAACAGATGTCTTTCCATCATCAAGGACATCGTGCCGGAGAGTGCCTTCGACACGTGGTTCAAGCCCATCAAGCCCTTGGCGTATGAGGAGAACCGTCTGACCATTCAAGTACCGACTCAATTCTTCTACGAATATCTGGAAGCCAAATTCGTGGATGTCCTGCAGGCTACACTCTCACGTGTATTCGGCAAGGGTACGCTATTGAACTACCGTATCATGGTCGATCATTCGACAGGCGGTACTGTAGAGTATCCGGCCGATAACGGATCACCTTCTGTAAGTCGGACCACCCCCAAAGATGCCAACAAAGCCCCCACTCCATTCACAAAGCCCGTCGTACAGGATCTGGACCCGCAGTTGAATCCCAAATACAACTTTGAGAACTATTTCGAGGGAATCAGCAATCGACTGGTACGTTCTGCAGGAGAAGAGATTGCCCGCAACCCGGGAAAGACAACCTACAACCCGATGTTCATCTGGGGCCCCTCCGGTGTAGGAAAGACCCACTTGTGCAATGCCATCGGCACACGGATCCGGGAGCTGCATCCGGAGAAACGGGTTCTGTATGTCTCAGCCCACCTGTTCCGCGTACAATTTACGGATGCGATCCGAAAAAATACAACCAACGATTTCCTGAACTTCTATCAGAACATAGACGTATTGATTCTGGATGATATTCAGGAGCTGATCGGTATGGACAAAACACAAAACACCTTCTTCCATATCTTCAACCATCTGCATCAGCTGAATAAACAGCTGATCCTGACCTCAGATAAGGCTCCGGTGGATCTGCAAGGCATGGAGGAGCGATTGATTACCCGTCTGAAATGGGGCTTGACCGCTGAAATGGCCCGGCCGGACCTGGACCTGCGTAAGAAGATCCTGAAGAACAAGATCAAGCATGACGGCATTGTGATTCCGGATGAGGTATTCAACTTCATCGCCAACAATGTGACGGACAATGTACGCGATCTGGAGGGCATCCTGGTCTCCTTGATGGCCAATGCAGTCATCAACAATCGGGAGATCGACCTCTCTCTGACCAAACGGGTGGTCAGCCAGGCAGTACGTCTGGAAAAGAAGCAATATACTGTACAATCCATTCAGGAGACGGTCTGCAAGTATTACAATCTGGAACAGTCTGCCATCCAGACCAACTCGCGCAAGCGTGACATTGTACAGGCACGCCAAATCACGATGTATCTGTCCAAGAAATATACAGAAAGTTCCCTCTCGATGATCGGGAAAATCGTAGGAAAGAAGGATCACGCAACTGTTCTTCACGCCTGCAAGACCATCCGCGATCAGATCGAGACCAATAAATCGTTCCGAGCAACGGTTGAAGAGATCGAAGAATTACTGAAGAATTAAACTTAACCTATCGAGCTGTGGATCACAATATCTATACATTTGACGAGGCCTACAAGGCTTCCCTGAATTATTTTACAGGCGATGAACTGGCTGCCAAAGTGTGGGTAAATAAATATGCCCTCAAAGATGCTTACGGTAATATATACGAGAAGTCACCGGAAGATATGCATCATCGGTTGGCCAGTGAGATAGCCCGTATCGAGAAGAAATATCCCAATCCGTTGAGTGAAGAGGAGCTTTTCGACCTGTTTGATCATTTCCGGTACATCATCCCGCAAGGGAGCCCGATGACGGGAATCGGCAATGATTTCCAGATCGCCTCGCTGTCAAACTGTTTTGTCATCGGTCTGGAGGGTTGTGCCGATTCGTATGGTGCCATTATCCGTATCGACGAAGAGCAGGTGCAACTGATGAAACGTCGTGGAGGTGTCGGACATGACCTGTCACATATCCGTCCGAAGGGTTCTCCGGTGAAGAACTCTGCCTTGACCTCAACCGGTCTGGTCCCCTTCATGGAGCGCTATTCCAACTCAACACGGGAAGTGGCACAAGACGGACGTCGGGGAGCCTTGATGTTGAGTGTATCGATCAAGCATCCTGATTCGGAATCCTTCATTGATGCAAAGATGGTGGAAGGGAAAGTGACGGGTGCCAATGTATCGGTCAAGATTGACGATGCGTTCATGCAGGCGGTAGTCAACGATACGCCCTACATCCAGCAATATCCCATCGACTCTGATGATCCGGTCTATGTCAAACAGATTGATGCCGCACAATTATGGAAGAAGATCATCCACAATGCGTGGAAATCTGCAGAACCGGGAGTACTCTTCTGGGATACGATCTTGCGTGAGTCCGTGCCCGACACCTATGCCGATTTAGGTTTCCGTACAGTCTCTACCAACCCATGTGGGGAGATTCCTTTGTGCCCGTACGACAGTTGCCGTCTGTTGGCCGTCAACCTGTATTCGTATGTCAAGGATCCGTTCACAGAACAGGCCACATTTGATTTTGATTTGTTCAAGCAGCATATCCAGCTGGCGCAACGCATCATGGATGACATCATCGATCTGGAATCGGAAAAAATCGAGAAGATTCTGGAAAAGATCGATTCCGATCCGGAATCCATGGAGGTCAAGCAAAGCGAACGCCATTTGTGGGAAAAGATACAACATAAGACCCTGTTAGGCAGACGTACGGGTGTCGGCATTACCGCAGAGGGCGATATGTTGGCCGCCTTAGGATTGCGTTACGGTACCGAAGAGGCGACCGATTTTGCCGAGCAGGTGCAGAAGACATTGGCTCTTTCTGCCTACCGTTCCTCTGTGCAGCTGGCCAAGGAGCGTGGGGCATTTGCCATCTATGATGCCAAGCGGGAAGAGCACAACCCCTTCATCAACCGGTTGCGGGAAGCTGATCCGGAGCTGTATGCCGAGATGGTCCAATATGGCCGTCGCAACATTGCCTGCCTGACGATTGCCCCGACAGGTACCACCAGTCTGATGACCCAGACCACCTCCGGCATTGAACCGGTCTTCCTGCCGGTCTATAAACGTCGGCGGAAGGTCAATCCCAACGATTCCGAATCACGGGTCGATTATGTGGATGAGACAGGAGATGCCTTTGAAGAATACATCGTATTCCACCATAAGTTCGTCACTTGGATGCAGGCAAACGGTTACTCGACCGTCAAACGCTATACACAAGCAGAGGTCGATAATCTGGTGGCCAAATCGCCCTACTACAAAGCCACTTCCAACGATGTGGACTGGCTGATGAAAGTACGGATGCAGGGCCGTATCCAGAAATGGGTGGACCACTCGATCAGTGTAACCATCAACCTGCCGTCCGATGTGTCGGAAGAGTTGGTCAACTCACTCTACATTGAAGCCTGGAAATGTGGTTGCAAAGGATGTACGGTCTATCGCGACGGGTCCCGTTCAGGTGTCCTCATCTCGACCGACAACAAGAAAAAGAAAAAGGAGGATTGCAATTGTATGCAGCCGCCGGTCATCGTCTCTACCCGTCCGCGGGAGTTGGATGCTGATGTGGTCCGTTTCCAGAACAATCGGGAAAAATGGATTGCCTTCGTCGGATTGCTGAATGGCCGTCCGTATGAGATCTTCACAGGATTGGCCGATGATGAAGAGGGCATCATGTTGCCGAAAAACATTGCCAAAGGCACCATCATCAAGAGCTATGACGAGGATGGAAAGAAGCATTACGATTTCCAGTTCAAGAACAAACGGGGCTACAAGATGACCATCGAGGGATTGGACGGCAAGTTCAATCCGGAGTTCTGGAACTATGCCAAACTGATTTCCGGAGTATTGCGTTATGGCATGCCCATCGACCAGGTGATCAAGCTGGTACAGGGTATGGAACTGAACAATGAATCCATCAACACCTGGAAGAATGGCGTGGAACGGGCCTTGAAAAAATACCTGCCCAACGGTACGGTGGCCAAAGGACAGACCTGTCCGAACTGCGGATTGGAGACCTTGATTTATCAGGAAGGTTGTCTTATCTGCACCAATTGTGGCGCTTCCCGTTGCGGATAAACAAGAATCTCATTATCTTCGCAGCAAACTTATATTTGTTGCACCATGAAGATAACATTTCACATAAACTTCCATACCGTTTGGGGGCAGCAACTCCGTATTGTCGGGTCTGTCCCTGAACTGGGTTCATGGGAACCGGCACTTGCCAAAGAAATGCAATATGTCGGTGACGGCAACTGGCAGCTGGAAGTGGAAATACCCTCTTTCAGACAGGTCATCGAATACCGTTACTTCCTATCGGTTCACGAGAACCGGATCTTTGAAGAATGGGAAAAGAATCATAAACTTGTATTTGACGGACGGACAAGACACTATATCTTACGCGACCGTTGGCAGGTGCGTCCGGAGAATATGGCTTTTTACTCCTCCGCCTTTACCAAGGGCCTTTTTGCCCATCCACGTGTATGGCAGCTGAACAAGACCAAAGCAAGCCGGCAACTGGAAATCCGTGTCCTGGCCCCTCGTCTCCTCAAGTCACAAAGTGTTTCCATCACCGGAAACCAATCCTGCCTGGGAGCCTGGAATCCTGAAAAAGCACTCCCCATGGCGTGCGACACCTTCCCGGAATGGTACGTCACGTTAGACAGCCAGCAGATCCAATATCCGCTCGAATTCAAATTCATCGTATGGAACAACGAAAAGAGGGAAATGGTCTGCTGGGAATCGGGAGATAACTATTTCTTCAATGCCCCGACAGAGGCGGAAAACAGCAAAACAGTCATTTCCGGCCTGCTCCTTCGCGACAACCAGCCTCACTGGAAATGTGCGGGAACGGTCATTCCGGTCTTCTCCTTGCGTTCGGAAGGTAGTTTTGGAGTCGGAGACTTCGGAGACCTGCGGATGCTGATTGAATGGGCCAAGCTGACCGGACAGCGGATCATCCAAGTATTGCCGATGAACGACACCACCATCACCCATACCTGGGTCGATTCCTATCCTTATAGTGCGATCTCCATCTACGCCCTCCACCCCATGTACATCAACCTGCGTGAGTTAGGGACACTGGCTGACGCCGAAAAGGCTGCTTTCTTCGAGAGCAAGCGGATCGAGCTGAACCGGCTGGATCAGATTGACTATGAAGCGGTCACCCGTTACAAGATGGAGTATTGTCGGACCTACTTCGCCCAAGAGGGAGCCAAGATCCAGGCCTCGAAGGAATTCAAGGAATTTGTCCAGAAAAATGAATCCTGGCTGATGCCCTATGCCGGCTACTGCTTCCTGCGGGACAGTTACGGCACGACAGACTTCTCCCAGTGGGAGGGCAATGCACTCTACAGCATGACACGTATCCGCGAACTCTGCCAGCCCAAGAGCGATGCCTGGCCTGAAATCCTGCTGACCTATCTGATCCAATTCACGCTGGACAAACAGTTCCGGGCTGTCTCCGACTTTGCCCGTACCAATGGAATCGTGTTGAAAGGTGACCTGCCCATCGGTGTCAATCGTACCAGTGTAGAGGCCTGGACAGAACCTAACTATTTCAACATGAACGGACAAGCCGGTGCCCCACCGGATGACTTCTCGGTAAACGGACAGAACTGGCTCTTCCCGACCTATAACTGGGAAGCGATGGAGAAGGATCATTTCTCTTGGTGGAAGAAACGTTTCAGTAAATTGAGCGACTATTTCGACAGTTTCCGTATCGACCACATCCTGGGATTCTTCCGCATTTGGGAGGTGCCTACCGACTACGTACAGGGACTTTGCGGACACTTCAATCCCGCACTCCCCTTCACGACACAGGAGATTGAATGGTATGGATTCCATTTCAACAAGGCCCGTTTTACGACACCCCACATCAATGCCCGTTTCCTGCCGGAATTGTTCGGCAAAGATACAGAAGAGGTGATCGGCACCTATCTGGCCCAATCCTCTTCAAGCCACTATGTGCTGAAACCGTTCTGCGACACACAACGCAAGATCGAAAAACTGTTTGAGGACAAAGAGGATGAAAAATCGATCCGTATCCGTAACGGTCTGTTCACCATTGCCAATGAGGTACTCTTCCTCGTGGATCCAAAGAATCCGAATCTGTTCCACCCGCGCATTGCCGCCAGCCACTCCTATCTCTATCAAGAGCTGGGCGGAGCCGACAAATATGCCTTTGACCAGCTCTATTGGCACTTCTTCTACCATCGCCACAACGAGTTCTGGAAAGAGCAGGCCTTGAAACGGTTGGTTCCGTTGGTAAGCGGTACGGATATGCTGGTCTGTGGAGAAGACTTGGGTATGATTCCGGATTCCGTGCCGGAGGTCATGCACCAATTGCAGATTTTCAGTCTGGAGATCGAACGGATGCCCAAAGAGGCACATCGGGAGTTTACCGATATGTATAAACTGCCTTATCATGCCGTCTGCACCACTTCGACCCACGATATGAATCCGTTGAGAAGCTGGTGGAAAGAGGATCGGGAAAAGACGCAACGTTATTATAATCAGGTATTGCAGCGGGAAGGTCAGGCACCGGAAGAGTGCAGTGATGAGATTGCCAAGCAGATTCTCTTCAACCATCTGAAGACGAATGCCATGCTGGTGATTATTCCGTTGCAGGATTGGATGGCCATGGATGACAGCATCAAGAACCCAAATGCAGAGATGGAACGGATCAATGTGCCGGCCCACTCCAAACACTATTGGCGCTACAGGATGCACATCACATTGGAGCAGTTGCTGCATGCCGACAGCTTCAACCGGAAGATCAGAACCCTTATACAAGATGCAGACCGTCAATGACGGCCTGCATCCGTTGGATCTTATTTGCTTTTTGGGGCAGCCAACGCCTGTTGCACCTGCCCCATCTTGCATACGCCATTGAAATGCGCATTGGGCTCGATCTCCAGCACCTGCGTGGTAATGTCACCCTTAATTGTCGAAGTGGATTTTAGTACCAGCCTTTCATTGATCAGCACGCTTCCCTCCACTTCTCCCAGGATTTCCGCATTCTGGGCTATGATATTGCCCGTTACACGCCCTTTCGGGCCGATCACGATTTTTCCATTGCAATGGACATCCCCCTCCACCTTGCCATCCAGGCGGAAGTCCGTATCAGCCACAATGTTTCCTCTCACAATCGTACCCGAAGCCAATGTATTATGTAATCCTCCACCGGACGAAGGATCCTCTTTGTGTTTCATTCCTATCATATTCTTCGAATTAGCTCATTGCACAAATATAGATTATTTTTTGGCTGCTACGCCTCTTTTATATACATTTACATACAAATTAATCAACTATGACATCCAAAATTGAATTGAAATCGATGAAGTTCTACGCATACCATGGTGTGCTGGAACAGGAGAGACAGGTAGGCAACACCTTTTGGGTCGATCTGACCCTGACAGCTCCGCTGGCAGAGGCGGTAGCCAGTGACCGGTTGGAAGACACCATCAATTATGCCGAAGTCTATGAAGTGACCAAACGGGAGATGGCCATTCCTTCCAATCTGTTGGAACATGTGGCAGGACGGATCTGTCAGGCGCTTCTGCAACGCTTCCCACAAATCGAGCAGGTTGAGATTCGCGTGACGAAACCCAACCCACCCTTTGGAGGCGATTTGGAGAGTGCGGCAGTCTGCCTGTGTGTGGATCACTCCTGATCGGCCTGCTTTTTCAGCTTTTTCACCGCATGCTCCAATGATTCGGTCGGCTCGATGATGTTATAGTCTTTCCAGTAGTCGGCATTCCAGTATTTGGGGACCTCGTCATACAGGATCTGCCGCGGACGGAAGGCATCCCGAAACAGAATCGTCTGGGTCGGGTGTTCATCCCGATCGACCACCACCATCTCCGAGCAGGCGGTGTAGGTGGAGGAGAAGAGCAACCGTTTCCAGTCACATTTGAAACGGATGATGTTGCGAATGTAATGGAGACTTGTCACCTCACCCTGCTGGCGATAGGAGACCAGGAAACTCACCTCGACAGGACGGAAACGCAATCCGGCAGGTTTCTTCTGCAGAATGGAGGAAATCGCCTTCACCCGATCCGACAGATCCAATTCGAACTCTGCCCGGGTCAAGGCCTGCCGCTCACGGTCAATATAGAGCTTCCCGATAAACAGGGCATAGTCCACCGTCACCTGCGGCACGAACCGGATCACGTAATGCATGCGGTCATCCAGCATGACAGAGGGCTCCTGCTGGAACGCATAATAGTCCAGACTCACCTCATCGAAAAGCAGATCACCGTTTTTCATCACATCGAAAGACTGGGCCATGCTGGGGCCGCCCACCACCTTCACGATCAAGGTATCGGCCCTCCGCTGGCTCAGCAACCGGCGTCCCTTGGTCAGCTGCACCCGGTCTTGCGCCACCGACCGCCGGTTGTAGGGACTCTTGTACACCTGCATCATCGCCTCCGAAATGCCGATGTAGCGATGCCGTTTCTGGATCGTCTCCCGATAGAAAAGTGTCAGCAGATTGGGATCCTGCGGATAGTTCTTCGTCATCTTTTGGAGAGCCGTCTCGACAATCTCCCGTGCCTGTCCTCCATAAACCACCACCTCATCCAGGTAGTTGTCGGCAGCCGTCATCCAGACCGTAGCCCGTTCCGGCTGCTGGCGCCACTCATCGGCTGTGATACGTGTGTTGAGATAGCCCAGATGAGAAAACTCCAGATCACAGATACCCCATTCGGCCGGTATCTTCAGCGAGAAAGAACCGTCCGCATTACTGACCGTTCCAATATTTGTCCCGACCAGCAGAATGCTCACATTCTCCAGTTTCTTCCGGCTGGTCTGATCTTTTACGATGCCACTGACAACATACTCCTCTTCGGCGGCCGAGTCCCGCTGTGCCCAGGCCACCGCCACATTCACCCACCAACAGATGGACAGGAAAACAGCCCATTTTAGCAATCCAGAATATTTCATAGCGCCTATCGTATTTTTTCGGATTTATTCATTGAAAGCAGAGACCACCACCTTCGGTTGCTCTCCCCGCGTGTCCACATCCTGCCAATGGAGAGTCACCTCTTTTTCCTCTCCCGGCATCAATGAGAAATAGTTGTCCCCATAGAACATCGGCAATATCTGCTGTCCGTCGGTGGCACCCAACACGTTCAGACGCACCAACAGGGCCGGAGTCCGGCTCTCGTTCTTCAGGCGGACTGTCGCATGCCATGTGCCGTCAGCCCCCTTCTCGGTGGTGACAACCGGTTTCAGCTTGACCTTCGGCAACGTCTGCAATGCCTGATAATTGCCCTCTTCCGTGCCTCTCAGATAGAAATTGTCCGACAGACAACGTTCCCCTTCGCTCAAGGTAAGTTTCACATAATGTACCGGTGTCAAAGTAGTCGGGAACTCCAGGGCAAAGCCACTCACAGTCGTGTCCTCCTCACTGTCCACCGTGGCCTCCTTCTCCCAAGCGACCGTCGCATCCATATTCAGCAGCTGTGCTTTGACCCGCAATCCCCTGTGGGTACCGGCACTGTAGTTCACCACTTCCACCTGGTCTGTGGCCGGATTCCACTGGACGTGCAACGGCTCGGAAGCCTTCTTGCATCCGAAATAGGCGGCTGTCGGTTCGAAATAATAATCGTAGGTCTGCCATACCATAGAGGGCCAGGCGGGATGAGTCATCCAGAGTAGCAACCCCTTCCGGTGCAGGCTGCGGGACTCGAACATGGCCCGATACCCGTCATAATTCACCCACTGGGCCCAATCGGCAAACTCCTTGGCATTGGCCGGTTTGCCAAAGCCCTTTTCAATAATGGCATTGAACGAAGCACACGACTGGGCTCCCTCCATCGTATAGTCATGCTGTCCCCACTGCCCGTTCTGCGGCCACAAGGCATCGGGCGAGAAGGTGCGCACCAGGCTCTCGTAATTCATCACGTTGGGCATACCCCGTTCACTGTGGAACTTGTCGCTGCCGCTCTTCAACGTGAAATACTCCTTGGCCGGCAAAGCCCGATAGGGACCATGTCCACTCACCACCTCGTCAGCCGAACTGGAGATGTAATGAATGCCCGGATGGGTCTGGGCCACAATCTGCCGCAATGCCTTGTCGATTTTTTCCGGCGGGTACCCTTCGTTCCGTCCGCAGTAAAGTCCGATGGAGGCGTGGCTGCGATACCGCTTCACATAGTCGGCGGCATTGGCAATGAACATCTCCTCATCGTAAGGATCAGGACCGTCCGACGGATTGGCCAACCAGAAGTCCTGCCAGATCAGGATGCCATGACGGTCACACGCCTCATACAGCTCCTGATCACCGATCTGCCCGACCCAGTTACGCATCATCGTGAAGTTCATGTCCGCATGATAGGCCACGGCCACATCATACTCCCGTCCCCGATAGTTCAGGTTCGACTCACCGAAGCCCCAGTTTCCACCCCGGCCAATGAAACGACGGCCATTGATATAGAGGCGGAGCACCTGGTCCTGCTCGTCAAAGGTCATCTGACGGATACCCACCTGGAAATCTCTCGCATCGGAAACCGTTCCCTGGATCCGGAAGGTGAAATTGGCCTCATACAGATTTGGGGCTCCATACCCCTTCGGCCACCACAGCCGCGGATGTTCCACCCGCAATTGGGTAAACTGGTCCGGATCAAATACCACACGCCGGCTCTCGCGGGCAGCCAGTTCTACCGGCTGTTCAAAGGAGATCTCTCCTATCCTACCCGTCAGGACACCGGTGACCGCCTCAGCCGCATGATTCGTCACGATCACCTCCGGTGTCAGCCGGACTGAAGTCGTGTCGGGCAGCGGCAGTTCCGACTGCACAAAGGGATCCTCCACCGTGACAACACCGGTCGAGGTCAGATAGACATCATTCCAGATACCGATATTCCGACCCCGGATCGTGGAGATCCAGTCCCAGCCGATGCTGGCGTGGAAGGTCGGGTTATCAGCCCCCAACAGCCCCCCGTTGAAATCGGTGTTCAGTTCATTCTTCTCTTTAACGGCCCCTATATGGTCATTTTTAATAATCTCGACAGCCAAAACATTCTTGCCGGCCACCAAAGCATCGGTTACATCAAACGCCCCACGCATAAAGGCCCCCTCTATCCGGCCCAATGCCTTTCCGTTCAAATAGACATTTGCCTTCCAGTTGATCCCGTCGAAATGGAGCAACAGACACTCTTTTCGGAAGTCTGTCGGCAACTCAAACTCATCCCGATACCAGAAATTGCTATTGAAGAAGGACTCGGAGATCATGAACAGGTTGTCAGCATAATTCGGATTGGGAATGGCGCCTACATTCTTATAGGAGGTCAGCACTGTGCCCGGTACCGTAGCGACCACCCATCCCTCGGGCGCAAAGTCAGGCGTAGAGATAGCCTCGCCGGAAGCCTTCACCTCCGAAGCCCGTTGCACAAGCCAGTTTCCACCGGACAACATCCATTTACCCTCAGAGGCTTGCGGTGGGTCAGCCGGACGCAAGGTCACCCCTCCACGCCCCATGACCTCCAGTTCGCTCAGCACATAAGGATTTCCGTCTGCTGACTGCTCCATCCACACCCGCACATAACGGGCCTGTTTCGTACCACCCAGTGAGACGATGTCCTCCAGATCCGTACCACCCGGCAAAGCCGCCACCTCTTTCCACTGTTTTCCATCGGCAGAAAGCTGGATGTGACCCTTTACCGCTTTGTTGACCCAATGCAGATTGACCTGGTCGATCGCTGTTCTGCAACCCAGATCCACATAGATCCACTCCTCACCGGCCGATGCACTCATCCAACTGCTGGAGAAGAGCTGGGAGGGAAGCATATCCACCCGTTCACCCTGATAGGAGAATTCATTTTCCATAATCGTCCAATAGGCCGCCCCTTTCATCTGGAAAACAACCCGGTAGAACGCATAATCACCCGGTTGTGTCAGCTCTATCGTACCTTTCATCGAACAGGCTGGAATCAAATCGTCCGAAGTGACCTTGTTCGGGTCTGTATGTACCTTATATTTGGAGACCTTCCCCGGCAGACCGGGACCAGCCACCCGGCCCAGTTCCGTCCAGGCCTGTCCATCGTTCGAGCCTTGGCAAACGATGGCATATCCCTCTTTGGCCTTCTCCTCTTCAAACGCCACACGTCCGGTAAAGGCCACCCGATCCACGCGCGCACTCCATCCGTTCAACGTATATTGCAAATAGGTGTCCTCCCCCATCACGGTGTTGCGTGAATAGGGTCCTCCGTCCACGGTCCATTCCCGTTCCCGACGAGGCAGATCGCCGGCAGGCGTAGAGACACGGAGAGAAGGCGGCATCCGGTCGGTCACAATGCCATCCGTCACCAACTGGGCCGTCAAATTATAGTCATAACTGGAAGAGTGGTAGGCCGTACGCAACAACGCCACATTCCGGTAGGTATCATCAGCCACCTCCCAAGCCGGGGAGAAATCCTCTGCCGGCGAACCGGGATATACCCCGATCCCACGGGTATAATAATCGGAACGGTCAAACGACTCCGCAGGGCCGGAGCCAGCGCATCCCGTCAGGAAAAACGCCATGGAGGCCACACCGCAACAGGTGAGCCATTTCTTCTTCATATCGTGCAAATTCTTCATGATAGTTCTATTCGTGAGCAATAATTTTTACAAACCTTAGATTTGCAACGTAGATCTCTGAACCCAAGGTTTACGGGGCAAA
>JBJECC010000055.1:0-7706 GCA_051870655.1 Parabacteroides sp.
CCAATACAAAGCTCTTTCGAAGTTCAAATCTACTGTAGCAGGATTAGTGTTCGGATTATAAGAACCTATCCTTTCAATAAATCTTCCATCACGTGGAGCCCTGCTGTCTGCGACAACGATCTGATAAAATGCATATCCTTTACGACCGTGTCTCTGCAATCTAATTTTTGTTGCCATGTTTGAATAATTAATTTAAGCTGTTTGTATTAGCGGGTGCAAAATTAGATATTTATTCTTACATGCAAAATTTTTCAGACTTTTTTCTTCACTCAAACCACGCTTTTTCTACGTAGAAAAGGATACATTTCTGTTTTCTACCAATAGTCTCACAAAACAGCCTTTTTAAAAACTATGTTTTATAACTACTTTTGCAGCCGAAAATAACAAGATTCATTGATTATACATAATATGGTTCAAAAACGTGCAAAAAAAGCGCCGGTACGGCGGAAGAAAGGTAACAAACCCTCTTTCACAGCATGGTTGACACGCTTGTCAATCGGGTCGGCGGTCACATTGGTTCTTTTCATCGGAATCCTGTTCGCCTATTCATACGGTTATCCGGAATTGATAGAGTCCGGACAGAAGCAACAACCAGCCGGCACCGCTGTCACACAACGATCTCAAGCCTCATCGACCTCATCCCAAACGGTTTCCACACCGAAAAAGAAAGAGACATCGTCCGTTCCGACCCGAAAGGCTGTCCCACAACCGGACCAACTGGAGATTCCCCATCTCAAAAACAAACAGAAAGAACAGGTGATCCGTCATGAAGGCTACACCGTATCTTATAATTCGGACTTTCGTTTGCCCAACTGGGTGGCGTATGAGTTGACAGCGAAAGAGGCCAAAAGCGACAAAGCACAGCGATCCAACAAATTCGTACCGGATCCGGATGTACAAGGTGCCTCAGCCGGTAATGAAGACTATACACGTACCGGCTATGATCGCGGACACATGGCCCCGGCCGGTGACATGAAATGGTCACTCAAAGCCATGCGTGAATCTTTTTACCTAAGTAACATCTGTCCGCAAGCACCCGGACTGAACCGAGGCAAGTGGAACGATCTGGAAGGACAATGCCGCCTTTGGGCCAAAGAAAACGGAGCGTTATGGATCGTGACAGGTCCGCTCATCGAAGAGGATCTCCCCCGGATGGGGAAAAATAATGTGGCTATACCCAAAACTTTTTACAAAGTTATTTGTACTATAATTAATAATGAATACAAAGGGATCGGATTCTTATTTGAGAACCGAGATTATGATGAGGAGCCATTAAGCTCATTGGCAGTCTCGATAGACCGGGTAGAAAAAGTCACCGGCATCGACTTCTTTCCTTCGCTCCCTGACGAACAAGAGAAACGAATGGAACGCGAAGTGGACCTTTCCGTTTGGTCCTTTTAAATAGGTAAGATAAACAAATTATTTATATTCTATGAGAGGAAAAATCATTCCCTTAGCAATGGCGACAGCATTGTTTGTCTCCTGTAGCCAACCGGCTGAAAAAGAACGTACACCACGGCCGGTCAAATTGACACAAGTTGCCTCTTTGAATGAGGTGGAAAAATCATTTAGTGGGGTTGTCTCAGCCGATCAGTTCAGTGACCTGGCTTTTAAAGTATCAGGACCTCTGATCGCTTTGCGCGTAGAAGAGGGGCAACGTGTACGCCAAGGACAGGTAGTAGCCGAGATCGATCCCTTGGATTGCCAATTGGAATACGAAGCCAAACGTTCTTCCTATCAGACTGCTGATGCCCAGTTGCAACGTGCCAAACGCCTGTTGGAAAAACAGGCGATCTCCCGTCAGGAGTTTGAGACGACTGAGGCCTCTTATTCCAATGCAAAAGCGGCTTTTGAATATGCCAAGAATCAGTTGGAACAGACAAAACTACGGGCTCCTTTTGATGGTTTCATTCAGAAAAAATATGTAGAGAACTATCAGAAGGTACAGGCCGGACAAGGGATCGTCTGCCTGATCAATCCCGGCAAATTGCAGGTTCAATTCACCATGCCGGAGGCAAATATGGTCTATTACAACGAGCCGCATAATTTCTTTGTGGAGTTTGACAATTATAAAGGGATCCGTTTCCAAGCCAAAGTCAAGGAGTATGTGGAAGCCTCTCCTGACGGATCCGGTGTACCGGTTTTCCTTTATATAGATGATCCCCGCTTCAACCTGGACAGCTATAAGGTGGCTGTCGGATTCTCTTGTCGCATCATTTTGCACATCAACGACCACAGCAAGATAACGGATGCGGTCACCGTTCCTCTGTCGGCCGTCGTAAGCAGCGAAAGTAGTCAGGAACGCTATGTATTTGTGTATGACAACCAGACGCAACAGGTAGCACGCCGTACCATACAGGGTGACGGACTGCTGAACAAGGACGAAGTCATCGTGACAAACGGACTGCAGGCAGGCGACAGAGTTGTTGTAGCCGGTGCAACCCGTCTGGTAGATGGTCAGAAAGTAAGAGTGTTAACAGATTAAGCGGAAGAACAACATGAATATTCCAAAATATTCTTTAGAGAACCAGAAAGTAATCTATTTCTTTCTGGCAATCATGCTGATCGGAGGTGTCTATTCCTTCTTCAAACTACCGAAGAAAGAGGATTCTCCCTTCATCATCAAGCAGGCTGTCCTGGTGACTCAATATCCGGGTGCCACTCCTTACGAGGTAGAAAAGCTGGTGACGGAACCGATCGAGCGTGAGATTCAGTCTATGTCTGATGTGTTGCAGATCAAGTCGGAATCCTATTTCGGCATGTCTAAAATCAACATTGAATTGCAGCCCACTTTGGATCCGAATTGGATGCCGGTGAAATGGGATGAGTTACGTCGTAAAGTAGAGAATATCCAGCCCAAGTTGCCGAGCGGCGCCTCGAATATCAGTGTCAGCGATGATTTCGGAGATGTGTTTGGCATTTATTACGCACTGGTGGCCGATGACGGTTTCACGTATGATGATCTGCGCAACTGGGCACAGAAGATCAAAACCGAATTGTCACCCATTCCCGGTGTACAGAAAGTGTATCTGTTTGCCGAACAGACCCAAGTGATCAATGTCAACATCTCCATTCCCAAACTGGCAAGCCTGGGAATCGACCCGAATGCTATCCAGCAGGTGATGCAGACTCAGAACCTGTTGGTCAATACCGGTACAATCAACACCGGCCAGTATCAATTGCATGTACGGGCAGAAGGAACCTACAACAGCATTGAGGATATCCGGAACCAGTTGATCGTTACCCGGAACGGTGCAGAAGTGCGTCTGGGAGATATTGCCACCATCGAACGTGGCTATCTCGATCCGCCTAACAACCTGATGCGGGTGGACGGAAAACAGGCCATCGGCATCGGAGTAGCCACCGGTGCAAAAGATGACGTAGTGGCTGTCGGTAATGCCGTGGCCGATCATCTGTACGAAATGGAACAACTTTTCCCCGTCGGTATGGATTTGAAAAGTATCTATCCGGAAAACAAAATTGCAGACGAAGCCAATAACGGATTCATCATGAACCTGATCGAATCTCTGTTGATTGTGATTGTAATCATTTTCTTAGTGATGGGATCACGGGCCGGTATGTTGGTGGGCAGTTCGTTGCTCTTCTCCGTCGGTGGGACCCTGCTGATCATGTTGCTGTGGGGGGTCGGTCTGAACCGAACCTCTTTAGCAGCCTTTATCATCGCAATGGGCATGCTGGTCGATAATGCCATTGTGGTTACGGACAATGCACAAATAGGTATCCAACGAGGATTGAAACGCCGTCAGGCATTGATGGATGGCGCTCTCAAACCGCAATGGGCCTTGTTGGGAGCCACATTCATTGCCATCTGCTCTTTCCTGCCAATGTATCTGGCTCCGGCTTCCGTTGCCGAGATTGTCAAGCCGTTGTTCATCGTCCTCGCTGTCTCATTGGGACTGAGTTGGATTTTGGCATTGACCCAGACCACGACCTTCGGAAACTTCATTTTGAAAGAGTCCAGACCAGGCGGTTCCAAAGATCCTTATGACACACCGTTGTATCATAAGTTCGAACGGTTGTTAGGGACTCTGATCAAACGCCGTTATCTGACATTGAGCAGTGTAGTAGCCACCCTCTTCCTGGCTCTCTTCGTCATGTCGATCATGCCCCAAAGCTTCTTCCCCATCATGAACAAACCCTATTTCCGGGCAGACCTGATTTTCCCGGAGGGGTATAGCATCCGTGATGTAGAGGAAAAGGTAAAGCAGATTGAGGTGGATTATCTGGAAAAGAACGAGAAGATCAAATCCTATTCGTTCACATTGGGCGGTTCACCTGTCCGCTATTATCTGGCCAGCTCATCAGTAGGTCCGAAAGCCAATTTTTCCAACGTACTGATCGAGACTCTTGATCCCAAAGATGCCCCCGTCGAAGAGAATAAGTTCTACGAATACATGGTCAACAACTATCCGGACATTCTGACCCGTTCGGCACTGTTTGCCTTGTCCCCTGTGCCTGATGCCGCCATAGAGATCGGGTTTATCGGTGATAATGTGGATACATTGGTCCATCTGGTGGAACAGGCCAAAGCCATTGCCCGCCAACACGAGGATGTCATGGAGATACGTGGCAGCTGGGGGAATAAAGTACCGGTGTGGAAACCGCTCTACTCACAGGAGAAGGGGCTGCGCCTGGGTATCACCCGCCAACAAATGGCCTACTCGTTACGGTCGGCTACCAACGGTGTACCCTTGGGTGAATATCGCGAAGGCGATGTATTCATGCCTATCCTGCTGAAAGATGCTGATAAAGATTCGATCAATCTGAATGACTTGAAGACTTTGCCAGTCTATAGCGCCAAAGGTCGTTCGGTAAAGGTAGAACAGGTCATTGACGACTTCACACTGGACTATTCCTATAGTGTGATACGCCGTTTCAACCGTCAACGATCCATGATGATGCAATGCGAACCGCAACGTGGGGCCAACACGATGGCTGCATTCCAATCACTCTGGAGTGATATCCGTGAACACATACAGGTACCGGAAGGATACAAACTGACCTACTTCGGCGAGCAGGCAGAACAGGACAAGGGAAACAGCGCCATTGCCAAAAACATTCCGCTGATGTTCGGCCTGATCTATTTTACCCTGTTGCTCCTCTTCCCGAAGCATTATCGGAAACCGGTCCTGATCATGGCCATGTTGCCCCTGATCTTCATCGGTGTCGTATTGGGGCTGCTGGTCTTTGGCAAGTCTCTCGACTTCTTCGCCATGTTGGGACTACTGGGTCTGATCGGAATGAACATCAAGAATGCCATCGTGTTGGTGGATGAGATCGGTCTGCAACTGGAAAGTGGACTGGCACCGGTACAGGCAGTCATTGAAGCGACCAAGACACGTATCGTACCCGTTACCATGGCTTCAGGCACTACCATTCTCGGTATGCTGCCGCTGTTGGCAGATGCCATGTTCGCCGGCATGGCAGCTACGATCATGGGAGGTCTGTTAGTCTCGACCATTCTGACCATTTTCGTTCTCCCGGTGACCTATTGTATTTTCTTTAAGATTAAATCCGTTTAAGGCGTATGAAAACAACACTCATAGCCGTCGGCCTGATGCTGGCAGCCGCTTTTCCAGCGGTTGCCCAGTCACCGGCCTCTTACACGGCAGAAAGCTATCAACAGAAGGTATTGGAATACAGCCGACAGATCCTACAGAGTTCGGAGGAGCGGGCGGCTATGCTGGAGGCGGTCAAAGCGGCCAAGACCGGATTCTTCCCCGCTATAGATTTCACAGGCAATTACCAATACCGCATCAACAAATATGACATGGACTTTGGTCCGGGTATGGCGATCGAGATGGATCACAACACCTACAATCTGGGCGCCTCTGTCAGTCAACCGGTTTATGCAGGTGGCAAGATCTACAATAATTACAAGGCTGCACAGGTACAAAGCCGCATTGCAGCCGAATCGGAGACACTGACTACGGACAACGTTCTCTATTCGGCCAATGTCAACTATTGGACAGCAGCAGCCCACGAAAGCATGTACCAAGTCATGTGCCAATATGTGGCGATTGTACAGGAACTGGAACAGATCCTGACCATCCGCTTCGAAGATGGACAGATCAGCAAAACAGACCTGTTGCAGGTTCAGTCCCGTCTGAAAGAGGCGGAAATCAGCCGCAGTTCAGCCTACAAAGAGTATCAGATCGCTTTGCAGAATCTGAACGCATTGATGGGAGCCGATCCGATGCAGGCCATTGATCTCTGCGATTCCATCACCACACGTCTCACTCTACCGATGCAAGTAGGTGCAGAAGCCGCTTTGCAGAACCGACCGGAATATGCCATTTCACAGCTGAACATCGAGTATCAGCAACGGCAGATCAACCTGTCAAAGGCAAAATACAATCCGTCCCTCTCTATCGGCTTTCAAGGCACGTGGGGGACACCGATGTTGAACGTGAAAGGATCGGATCAGTTGTGGACGCCCACCCTCTTCGCCTCCCTCAAGATCCCACTGTTTCATTGGGGAGCCCGCTTCAAAGAGGTCAATTCACAAAAGGCGCTTTTGCGTAGCAAGGAATATGCCTTGGACAACACACGAGACCAGATTACCAAAGAGGTGGCCAACGCATGGACCAGTCTGACAGAAAACACCAAGCAGATCTCCGTAGCGGAAGAGGCTTGCCAGATTGCCGAAGAGAATCTGGAGCTGAACACCTTCAGCTACAATGAAGGGAAACTGCCCATTCTGGATGTGCTCTCTGCCCAGTTGTCCTGGATCCAGTCCTACAGCAGTCTGATCCAGACTTGGTACCAACAGAAAGTATCCCTGGCCCAATATAACAAAGTCATCGGAATCCGCCGGATCCGTTAAAGGACCTCAAAAAGAATTTTCTTTTGATTGCCTTCGTTGTCGATCAGGGTAAGCAAATGTTTCCCTGGCATGACAGCGGAGGCAATTTGATGTTGACCGGTGGTCTCTCCCAGATACATCTCGTCCAAATGCCAATAAAGCACGGCATCAGGATGTGCGTGGGCCGCCTTGAAGACAAACTTCCCCTGCTGGCCCGACAACCCTTTCGACAAATGTAACACAGCCCCATGTTCGGGATAGATCAATTCGATCATCTGCTCACTGGTCGGTTCACAACCTGGTTTGAATGGGGGCAACGGACGATAATCGATATGGTAAGCCCGATAATAAAACTCCTGCGCCGGAGGCAAGACAAACCAACTGCAAGTCTGCATCCGTTCCACAGGCTCGCAAGAGCTGTTGACACGGAAACGCCCGTCTGCTGACAGATGGATCTGTTTGTGATAGGGACAAGGGGCTGTTGCAATACCTGTTCGGGGTACATAAAGTGTATCAACGGGTTCACACAAGGCGGTGGCACGATGTCCACTCTTCCGACAGACAGGCACCTGTTCCATTTCATCGTAAGGCATATCAAACCAATCCCCTCCGGGCAATAGAGAAAAGAGATCAAACAGAATGGGAGCTGCGGTTCCCACACCGGTCAGGCCCGGACGACCTTCTCCGGAGGCATTGCCTGCCCATACCCCGATCACATAACGGGGAGTCGTCCCGATTGCCCAGGCATCACGTCCTCCATAGCTGGTCCCCGTTTTCCAGGCGACCCGCTTCATAGACTCGAATTGCTGCCAATCTGACTCCTCCTCGGGACGGTTCAGCTGCGACATCGCCTCAAAGGCAAACCAGATAGCCGCATGAG
>JBJECC010000055.1:7806-16194 GCA_051870655.1 Parabacteroides sp.
TCAGCTGCGACATCGCCTCAAAGGCAAACCAGATAGCCGCATGAGAAAGCGGGGCCCGGTCTGTCAACCTTGCATCCGTCAAACTTAAAATAGGTTCGGACGGCTGATAAGGGAGAAGCGTCAGCGGATGCAAGTCGGCCGGATTGTAACGCCCGTCATAACGGGCATAATGGGCCAATACACGTGCCAACGATCCATACATGCCTGTCAAGTCCCAAAGTGTACCCTCTGCCCCGCCCAGAATCAGTGCCGCTCCATAATGTGCTTCACTGAAACGAAGCGTCGTCATACCCAATTGTTTCAACAGCTGCATGAAACGGCCCGTATTATATTGCGACAACATCCGTACCAACGGCACATTCAGCGAACGTTCAATCGCCACATGAGCCGGTACCGCTCCTTGAAAGGTCCGGTGATAGTTCTGCGGCATGAACCCGTTGATATTCAATGGAACATCAGACACCAATGTGGAAGGGAGCAAAAGTCCGTCTTGCAACATACCGGCATACAAGAAGGGTTTCAACACGCTGCCTGTACTACGCGGTGCCATGATGACATCCACCTGTCCACCCCGTTGTTCTTCCATCCGGTCGGTAGTGTTGCCCACATAAGCCAACACCTCACCACTCTCCACGTCTGCCACCAATGCCGCTACATTATATATATGGTTAGAACGATATTGCCGGGCATACCGATTGACGAGCTCCGTGGCCTGGTGTTGCAGGGAGGCTCGGACCGAAGAGGCAATGCGTTGTCCCGGCCTCTGTGATGCCATGCGCTCCAACAGATGAGGAGCTTCATTGGGGAGTGGCAAAGGTTTGTCAGGCAAGGGTTCCAGACATGCCAGCCTGTAGTCCGTCTCCTCCAACACACCTGCATCCCGCAAACGTAACAGCAATCTGTCCCGTTTGATTTTGAGCTGTTCCCGATTACGACCCGGATGGATCAAGGCCGGAGAATTGGGCAGCACAGCCAACATGGCACTCTCTGCCCACGACAAATCAGCTGCACTCCGTCCGAAATAACGCCAAGCCGCTGCCTCCACACCGACCACATTGCCACCAAAAGGGGCATGTGACGCATAAAGCCGTAAAATCTCCTCCTTGCTCCAGACACGCTCCAAGTAAAGTGCCCAACTGATTTCTATGGCTTTCTGAAAAAATGTTCGGGATGGATTCCCCCGGGCAATCCGAGCCAACTGCATGGTCAGTGTACTTCCGCCACTGACTACATGCCCTGTCGTCAGATTACGCTGGCAAGCCCGTAACAGAGCAACCGGATCCACTCCGGGATGCTGGTAGAAACGTTTATCCTCAAAAGCGATCAGACAAGTGGCAAACTTGGAGGGTACCGTATCGGCAGGTGGGAAACGCCATTGTCCATCCGGAGCAATCCGGGCTCCAAGCAATGACTCCTCCGCAGAATAGAGCAGTGTGGAATAGCCCTCATCAAACAGCGGATCTGGAATCCAGCACCACCATACGATCCGGGCCAACAACATCAGGGAAAGGAAACCAGGCATCCAGCACATAAGCCCACAGGCGTTTCATTATCCATAAATGAAGAAACGCCTCACTTCGGCATTGTTCATCTTGGAAACAGAACGAATCTGATAGATAGGGACATGTCGGATCGTCGCCTCAATAGAGCGATTGATCATTCCATGACCGAACACCAACACGCGCTTGCCATCATAATGCTCTTTCAGATAATCGACAAAACGGACAGCCCGATCATACAATTGCTCTTTCGTCTCCACATCCGAAGGAAAAGAGCGGAAATTGATCTCCTCAATACGTTTTCCCGTGATGCTTCCCCAATCCATCTCGCGCAAGATGGGCAGTGTCTCGATGACGGCTTCACGCCCTCGCAAAGCAATATGAGCAGTATCAATGCATCGTTTCAGATCACTGCTCAGAATCACATCAAATGGAAAACCCTTCAACCGTTCCCGCAGTCGTTCCGCTTGACGAATACCATCCACTGTCAACTGTCCTGGCAGATGTCCCTGCAACACCCGCTTTCGATTTTCTTCTGTCTCTCCGTGACGTGTCAAAAACAATTCGATCATGTTGCTATTCTTTTGGGTGGCAAAAATAGAAAGAAAACAGATAGGATGTTAATGTTGATTCTCTATTTTTCATTACTTTTGTCCAATCAAAAAGATAAAAATGACTTACGAAGAGACAATTTATTATCTATTTCATAGTATTCCCGTCTTTCAGCAGCGTGGAGCCTCGGCCTATAAACCGGGATTAGACACGACAATCGCACTGGACAACCAGCTGGCCAATCCGCATCGGAGTTTCCGGACGATTCATGTGGGCGGGACCAACGGCAAAGGTTCGGTAAGCCATTTGCTGGCAGCGACCCTGCAACAGGCCGGCTATCGGGTGGGCCTATTTACCTCTCCCCATCTGGTCGATTTTCGGGAACGGATCCGCGTGAACGGTAAGATGATCTCAGAATCCTATGTAGTGGATTTCGTGGCACGACATCGAGCCTTTTTCGAGCCATTGCACCCCTCCTTTTTTGAGCTGACCACCGCACTGGCATTTGACTATTTCCGTAATCAGTCTGTGGATATTGCCGTGATCGAAGTGGGACTTGGCGGCCGGTTGGACTGTACGAACATCATCACACCACTCCTCAGTATCATCACAAACATCAGTCTGGACCATACCCAGTTTTTAGGGGATACGGTAGAACAGATCGCTGCTGAGAAAGCGGGTATCCTGAAACCACACGTGCCGGCAGTGATTGGAGAAGTGTATAAAGAGTCCGTAGCCGATGTATTTCGTGAGACCGCTCGCCGGGTAGGAGCTCCGTTGACCTTTGCCCAGGAGACAGAGGTATTGTCTGCCGCCCACTTGGGAGCCGACGGATATTGGCACTTGGAAAGCAGGGACTACGGTCCTTTGGTCGGTGAACTGGGGGGTGCCATGCAAGATCGGAATGCCCGGACTGTTCTGACCGCCTTGGCACTGTTACAGACACAACTCTCGATTCCCCAGGAAGCGGTACGGCAAGCGTTCCGACAAGTGGTGGAATTGACGGGCCTGATGGGCCGATGGCAGACATTGCAGAAAAAGCCCCATGTCATTTGCGACACAGGGCATAACACAGGTGGGTGGGCCTACCTTTCCACCCAATTGGAAGAGGCCACCCGACACTACCGGAAACTCTGGATGGTGGTCGGAATGGTGAATGACAAGGATATTTCAGGTGTATTGGCTCTGATGCCGAAACAAGCCCATTACTTGTTCACACAGGCGGCCATTCCAAGAGCGTTGGCAGCCGAAGAGTTTGCCCGTCAGGCTACAGCACAAGGACTGGAAGGCTGTATCTGTCCTACTGTAGCGGAGGCTGTCCGCAAAGCCCAAGCACAGGCCGGACCGGATGATCTGATTTTCATCGGGGGAAGTACGTTTATCGTAGCAGAAGCGATTCCCCTGTTTCATACGTAGTCTAATAACATAAAATTTACACACTATGACTGAACTGATTCAAAAAAAACTGAGTGATTCGAAAGCTGCTCGCTGGACCGCATTGGCGATTGTGGCTTTTACTATGTTGTGCGGTTACTTCCTGACAGACGTCATGTCACCGCTGAAACCGATGCTGGAACAAGAACTGGGCTGGAGCAGTACAGACTTCGGTTTCTTTACCAGCGCCTATGGCTGGTTCAACGTCTTTTTCCTGATGTTGATTTTCGGTGGTATGATTCTTGATAAAATGGGAGTTCGCTTCACAGGTTTGAGCTCATGTCTGCTGATGGTGATCGGTTGTGCCATCAAGTATGCAGCTGTAGCCGGTCTTATTGGAGCAGGTGGCGAGATCATGGGTTGGAGTGCCCAGGTGATGTATGCCTCTTTAGGATATGCCCTCTTTGGAGTTGGCGTGGAAATTGCCGGTATCACAGTGTCCAAGATTATCGTAAAATGGTTTAAAGGCAAGGAGTTGGCTTTGGCTATGGGACTGGAAATGGCTACCGCTCGTATCGGTACGATGTTGGCCATGGCCATCACAGTGCCTTTTGCCAAATATTTTGAAAGTGTCTCTGCCCCGGTCCTGCTCTGCCTGATCATGCTTTGTATCGGAACCATCTCTTTCTTGGTTTACTGTGTCATGGACCGCAAATTGGATGCTTCGATTGATTCCAGTGAAGAAGAGGCGGAAGAACCGTTCCGTGTATCCGATGTCTTCCTGATTATCAAGAATAAAGGATTCTGGCTCATTGCGCTGCTCTGCGTCTTGTTCTACTCTGCCGTCTTCCCCTTCCTGAAATATGCCACCGACTTGATGGTCAACAAATATGAAGTGGAGCAGGAGTTGGCCGGATTCATTCCCAGCCTCTTGCCGTTGGGGACTCTCTTCCTGACCCCCTTCTTCGGCAACCTGTATGACCGCAAGGGGAAAGGTGCCACCATCATGATTATCGGTGCCGTTATGCTGATTGGCGTACACCTGCTCTTTACATTGCCGATCCTGAATGTCTGGTGGTTCGCTACATTAATCATGATTGTATTGGGAATCGCCTTCTCTTTGGTACCCTCGGCCATGTGGCCTTCAGTACCGAAGATCATTCCGGAGAAGCAGTTGGGAACGGCCTATGCGTTGATCTTCTGGGTTCAGAACTGGGGATTGATGGGTGTTCCGGCTCTCATCGGTTGGGTACTCGACAGTTACTGCAAACTGGATACGACCCATGGCGGACCGGCTTACGACTATACATTGCCGATGGCCATTTTCGCTTGTTTTGGTATTGTAGCCTTGGTCGTTGCCTTCTTGCTGAAACGCGAAGACCGCATCAAAGGATATGGTTTGGAATTGCCTAACATCAAGAAATAAAGCCGCATGATCTGTTTTCCGAATGCCAAATTGAATTTGGGACTGAACATTGTCAGCAAACGGCCGGACGGCTATCACAACATCGAGACAGTCTTCTATCCGATCCCGGTCAAGGATGCACTGGAGATCCGGCAAAGTGACCGATTCGCCTTCCACCAGACCGGCATTCCGGTGGATGCTCCGATGGAGCAGAATCTGGTGGTCAAGGCATATCGACGGTTAGAGACCCGTTTCGACTTGCCGCCATTGGAAATCCACCTGTTGAAAGCTATCCCGTTCGGTGCCGGACTGGGTGGCGGATCAGCAGATGCGGCCTGCATGCTGAAACTGCTGAATGAATATGGTCATTTGGGATTGTCGGACGACGCATTGGAACAGGAGGCCTCTCTTTTAGGGGCCGACTGTCCCTTCTTTATCCGCAACAAACCGGTGTTTGCGTCCGGCATCGGGAATCTGTTTGAACCGATTGAACTGTCGCTGAAAGGCTATTATCTCTGTCTCGTCAAACCGGATGTGGCAGTTTCAACCAGGGAAGCCTATGCAGCTGTTCACCCTGCTCCGGCAGTCCGTTCCTTGAAAGAGATTATCCGTCAGCCGATAGACCAATGGAGAGAGAACATGGTCAATGACTTTGAGGCCAGCGTCTTCCCCGGGTTCCCCCAGATTAAGGCAATCAAAGAGACATTATACGAACAGGGCGCACTTTATGCGTCCATGTCCGGCTCCGGATCATCGGTATTCGGCCTGTTCCAGGAGGAGACACATCTCTCTCATCACCCTGCTTTTGCAGATTGTTATATTTGGGAAGGAGCCTTGTAAGGCTCACTCCCTTTTCAATTCTTCCTTCAGGAAAGGCGCTGTAAAGCCTACTCCACTATTTGCCAGGACTTCAGGGGTTCCGGAGAACAACACTTCGCCCCCACGACGTCCCCCCTCAGGACCCATATCAATGATGTAATCGGCCGATTTGATCACATCCAGATTGTGCTCGATCACAATAATGGTATTACCCTTATCCACCAACCGGTTCAAGACCCCCAACAACACACGGATATCCTCAAAATGCAATCCTGTCGTCGGCTCATCCAACACATAGAGTGTATGTCCTGTATCTTTTTTGGCCAGTTCTGTCGCTAACTTGACACGCTGGCTTTCCCCTCCTGAAAGAGTCGTAGAGGGTTGACCCAACTTGATATAGCCCAATCCTACATCCTGCAGGACTTTGATTTTCTGCTGAATCGTAGGGATATTCTCAAAGAACTCTACTGCCATATTGATGGTCATATCCAACACGTCTGCAATGGACTTCCCCCGGTAACGTACCTCCAGCGTCTCCCGGTTGTAACGTTTTCCCTGACAAGCCTCGCAAGGTACCAGCACATCCGGCAGGAAATTCATCTCAATGGTCTTGTAGCCATTTCCTTTGCATACTTCACACCGTCCACCTGATACGTTGAACGAGAAACGTCCCGGTTTATACCCACGTACCTTGGCTTCCGGCAGGTCCACAAACAGATTGCGGATGTCTGAAAAAATCCCCGTATAGGTAGCCGGATTACTCCGGGGAGTACGGCCGATCGGTGATTGGTCCACATTGACAATCTTATCTATCCATTCGATGCCTTCAATGGAATCGTAAGGCAACGGATCCTCCAACGACCGATAAAAATGCTGGCTCAAGATAGGCTGTAACGTTCGGTTGATCAACGAGGATTTTCCGCTACCGGAAACCCCCGTGACACAGGTAAGCGTACCCAACGGGATGGAGACCGTCACCTGTTTCAGATTGTTTCCGGAGGCTCCTCGCAGGGTAATGAACTTGCCACTGCCGGCCCTACGGCGGATCGGTACAGGAATCTCCCGTTTTCCATTCAGGAAGGCAGAGGTCAGGGTATCACTCTTCAACATCTCTTGTGGCGTACCGGCAAAGACCACTTCCCCTCCCAGACGTCCTGCACGGGGACCCATGTCCACCACATAATCAGCATTGAGCATCATGTCCTTATCATGCTCCACAACAATCACGGAATTGCCGGCATCCCGCAATTCCTTCAAGGAATGGATCAACCGGACATTATCACGTTGATGAAGACCGATACTGGGTTCATCCAATATATACAGGACATTCACCAGCTGACTGCCGATCTGTGTTGCCAACCGGATACGTTGGCTCTCACCACCCGACAACGAAGCTGAAGCCCGATTGAGCGACAGATAATCCAATCCGACATCCAAGAGGAACTTGAGTCGGGAACGGATCTCCTTCAGGATCTCCACAGCGATCTGTTGCTGTTTGCTGTTCAGCTGTCCGTCCAGATGGTTCACCCAGTCATACAGTTCTGCAATATCCATCGAAGCCACCTCCGCGATATTCTTTCCGGCAATCCGATAGCTGAGAGCCTCCCGGTTCAAGCGTTGTCCGCCACACTCCGGACAGACCGTCATTCTGCTGAATTGGCCCGCCCATTTCTGGGCTGTGGCAGAGGCTTCGCTCTCCTGCTGCATCTGGATGTATTTGGCCACACCCTCATACGAAAGGAAATAATTGGAAGTACCGAGCGACTCATTCTTGATCTGCAACCGCTCGTCCGTACCATTCATGATCTCATCCATCGCCTCCTCCGGAATCTCCGCAATCGGTGTCTTGACTGTCACGCCATACTTCTCACAGATGGCATCGATCTGCCAAAATATCAAGGTGTTCTTATATTTTCCCAAAGCGGCAATTCCACCGGCATAGATACTCAAGGAGGGATCCGGCACGATTTTACTCATATCCAGCAGATTGACCTCTCCCAACCCTTTACACCGGGGACAAGCTCCCTGCGGTGAGTTGAAAGAGAAATTATGAGGAGCCGGTTCACTGTAGGACAGCCCTGTCACCGGATCCATCAACCGACGGCTGTAGTGACGTACCTCTCCGCTGTCTGCATCCAGCACCAACACCAGACCGTCGCCCTGTTTCATGGCCACCTTCAGACTCTCCTTCAGGCGTCGCTCGTCCGATGCGGAGACCACCAGTTTGTCAATCACCACTTCAATGCTGTGCATCTTGTAGCGATCCAGTTTCATGCCATGGACTACCTCCTGCATGACACCATCCACACGGACATGGATATACCCCCGCTTACGGACCTGCTCGAACAACTCCTTGTAGTGTCCCTTGCGGTTGCGTACCAACGGGGCCAACAGATAGGTCCGTTTGCCACTGTACTCCTTGAGAATCAGTTCCAATACCTGCTCCTCCGTATATTTGACCATCTTCTCTCCACTGACATACGAATAGGCCTCGCCGGCACGTGCATAGAGCAGACGGAAGAAATCATACACTTCTGTCGTTGTCCCCACTGTGGAACGCGGGTTCTTGTTGGTGGTCTTCTGTTCGATCGAGATGACCGGACTGAGGCCGGTTATTTTATCGACATCGGGCCGCTCCATATTGCCCAGGAAATTACGGGCATAGGCAGAAAAGGTCTCCACATACCGACGTTGGCCCTCTGCAAACAGCGTGTCAAATGCCAACGAGGATTTTCCGCT
>JBJECC010000056.1:0-3002 GCA_051870655.1 Parabacteroides sp.
GAAGATCCTGGACAACGTGCGTGTCCCCTATTACGGGAGCGTCGTACCTTTGAGCAATGTCGCTTCTATCAATACACCGGACGCAAAGACCATCATGATCACGCCGTGGGAGAAGAACCTGATCAAGGAGATCGAGAAAGCGATCCTGAACTCCGAAGTGGGCATTACCCCGGAAAACAACGGGGAGGTGATCCGCCTGGGCATTCCGCCATTGACAGGAGAACGCCGTAAACAGCTGGCCAAGCAGTGTAAAGGGGAGGCCGAGAACGCGAAAATCAGCATCCGCAACGCACGCCGTGATGCCATCGACGCCTTGAAGAAGAGCATAAAGGCAGACGGAGTTCCTGAGGATGTGGAAAAGGATGCAGAAGCCGATGTACAGAAAATCCATGACAAATATGTAAAGCGTGTGGATGAGCTGTATGCTGCCAAGGAAAAGGAGATCATGACTGTATAACAAGAGATTCATTATGGTGTATGACTCGTTCATACACCATAACTTATCGATCTGACATGAGAGGCTTAGTCATAAAAAACACGGGTAGCTGGTACACTGTACGCACAGAGGAGGGGAAGGACATCGAGAGCAAGATCAAAGGAAATTTCCGCTTGAAAAGCATCCGCAGCACCAATCCGGTGGCTGTGGGCGACTGGGTGACCATTGACGAGAACAAAGAGGGCACCGCATTCATCACGGAAATTGAAGAGCGCAAGAATTACATCATCCGCAGAGCCTCGAATCTCTCCAAACAATCCCACATCATTGCTGCCAATGTAGATTGCGCCATGTTGATCGTGACGGTCAACTATCCGGTGACCACCACCATCTTCATCGACCGTTTTCTGGCGACCGCAGAAGCCTATCGTGTACCTGTCAAACTGATATTCAACAAAACAGACCGTTACAACGAAGAGGATCAGGCGTATATGGAAGCGCTTATCACGCTTTACACCCATATCGGCTATCCCTGCATGAAGGTGTGTGCCAGAACAGAGAGCGGACTGGAGGCCCTGAAAACAGATTTGAAGGACAAGGTGACCTTGCTGTCCGGCCATTCGGGAGTGGGAAAATCCACGTTGATCAACAAACTGGTGCCCGGAGTCGAGCTGAAGACCGGCACGATCTCCGAATACCACAACAAGGGCATGCATACCACCACGTTCTCCGAAATGATCTCCCTGCCCGAAGGCGGCTATCTGATCGACACACCGGGCATCAAAGGATTCGGCACCATTGAAATGGAAGGGGCGGAAATCGCACACTATTTCCCGGACATCTTCCATTTTGCCACCCAATGCAAATTCAACAACTGTACACACCGTCATGAACCGGGATGTGCCGTGCTGGAGGCTGTCCGCCAACAGGCCATCAGTGAATCCCGCTACAAGAGTTACCTGAGTATTCTGGACGACAAGACAGAGAGCAAATATCGCGAAGAGTATTGAGTGTATGAAACTATACGGATACCGGGGATTCATATCTCCATTGGCCATCTTGCGAGGAAAAGAGATGGACGCAGAGAGTGCGTTGCAACTCGACAACAAGCCGGAGACTACATTCGACCAGCTGTTGTCGCTGCCGGAAGGGGATTCCCTGTATCACTTCATCACCGATTACGCCTTCTCACACCCTGATTTCCATGCCGATGTAACCCAGTGGATCAAGAGTACCTATCTGGTTCCGTCAGAGGGTGCCGATGACTTTACGGAAGAGGTGTTGCGGACATTTGACCTGAGCCGTTACGACGCCCATGATCTGGAGTTTGGAGAGACCGTCTGGGACAGTGTTTTCAGCCGGGTGGAAAAACTGCTGGACAAAGCGGTGATCCTGCTCAAATTCGATCGGCCCGACGAGACGCTGCAAATTGTACAGACCATTCTGCTGATGATCGCCGAACGCTATGAGAAGGCATACACCGAGAATCCCTACGTGGATATCAACGGCTGTTGCGAAAAGACGGCATTGCTGCTTATCCTGGCTGTCCAGCACAGCTCGATCACCGAAAAAGACAAACAAGAGACCCTCAAATGTTTACGGCAATTGAAGAAGTACACCTGGTTGGAGGGATTCGGACTGCTCGACACGCACGAACTGCTGGTGCAGGTGCAACTCCTCACACAGACACCGGATCAGGCCATCCACCTGTTGGACGATATGCTCCATGAGTACCGCAACTCGTGCCGCCTCAGCGAACTGGTGATCTGGAAAAGAAGCATCCTGCTGGCAGAGGGGAAACAGAAAGAGGTGGATAAGCTGTTGAAGAAATATGTGCATCTGCCGGAGATCCGGCAGATCATGGTCAGCGAGCTGGTCGAACTCAAAAACTACCACAAGGCGCTGTATGTGTTGGAAGAGGGCATCCGGCTGGCACAAGCCAAGAATCATCCCGGTTCGGAAGATCTCTGGCTGCTCACAGAGCTGGAGATCTACCAGAAACTGCATGACGAGGAGGAGATCATCCGGATCGCCACCCTCCTGTTCTGCCGCCGGACCCGAATGACCGAACAATACAAGCTGCTGAAACGCATCGTGGCGGAAACCGCATGGAGCGACTTCTACAACCACTTGATGGAAGAGGCGGGCATTCCCGATCCGGACGGCTGGTTTGAGGAAGAGGTGGCAGATATCTGCGTAGCCGAGCAGGATGACGAACGGCTCTTTTTCATGCTGACCCATCTGTCCGACAACAAGACAGAGATCTGGATGCGCTATTCACACCACCTGCAGGGCTCCTATTCGGAAAAGATGGCACACCATTTCCGGAAGCTCGTCCTGAAATATGCGGAACTATGCAGGAATGTGAACCAATACACCGATCTCGCCTCGATTCTACGGTACATGCAGAAACTGCAAAACGGATATACAGTCGTCGATTCGACCGTGCGGGACCTGCGTTATCTCTATAAAAACAAACGGAGTTTTCTGAGAGTCTTGCAAACTTTCTAAATGCTTTCTATTTTTGTCATTCATTTAATCAAATCATAAGAAACACACAACATGG
>JBJECC010000057.1:0-2986 GCA_051870655.1 Parabacteroides sp.
ATACGTAGCTTTTGTTTATCCATGCCCATGGCGACTGAGGATTTTCCCTTCGACGAAACGACCCTGGTGTTTCGTGTGGCCGGAAAGATATTCGCCTGTCTCGATCTCCTCTTTCCCGAATAAAAACCTACCTTTGCAGATCAGAAACATCTTAAATACAAACGATCATGAAAATATTAGTCACATACGATATGTTCCGTGAAGGCTTTGCCGAGCTGGAGAGTAAATATGAGGTTACTTTTCCCGAGGGACGTGATTTTACATACGAGGAGGTCTATGAGATGATCCCGGAGTACGATGTGCTCTGTTCCATGTTTGATTTTCCGGTCAACAAAGAGCTAATCGATCATGCTCCGAAATTGCAGCTGATTGCCAACTATGCCGTAGGTTACAACAACATCGATGTAGCCTATGCCCTGGAAAAGGGATTGACGGTAGCCAATACCCCCGATCCGGTAACGGCTCCGACAGCCAACCTGGCTTTGGGACTGATGATCGATGCAGCCCGTCGTGTGACAGAGTGCGACCGTAAATTGCGCACCTTACGCAAAAATATGAAAGTGGGTGTCCTGGAGAATCTGGGTGTCAATATTACCGGAAAGACATTGGGTATCATCGGTATGGGACGCATTGGAAAGGCACTGGCCAAACGGGCCAACGCCTGTGGTATGGAGGTGATCTATCACAACCGCCGTCAGCTTTACATCGAAGAGGAGACCCGTCTGAATGTCACCTATGTCTCCAAAGAGGAGTTATTGGAACAGGCCGATTTCGTCTCTCTGAATGCGCCCTATACCCCGGAAACCTACCACATCATCGGCGAAGAGGAACTGAAACGGATGAAGCCCTCCGCGATCCTGATCAATACGGCCCGTGGTCCGCTGGTAGATGAAGCGGCTTTGGTCAAGGCTTTGCAAAGCGGTGAGATCCGAGGGGCCGGATTGGATGTATTTGAAGAGGGAGACTATCCGATGGAGGCGTTGTTGGAAATGGACAATGTCGTGCTTACCCCACACATCGGTACACAGACCACAGAGACACGCATCTTGATGGCCCGTACCGTGTGCAACAATGTGATCGGATTCTTAGAGGGTGATCGTCCCGTCTCACGTGTGTTGCGCCCATGACAGCCGATTTTCTTTTGGAAGAATTAAAATCAGTCGGTACCCCTCAGAAAGCGGCTGATTTGTCCCGTTTCTTCAAGACAGGACCGGGACAATATGGTGAAGGTGACCGCTTTCTGGGGGTCATTGTCCCGTTGACACGCCAACTGGCCAAGGCTCATCTACAGACCCCGTTCGAGGAGCTGCAAAAGTTGCTTGATTCGCCTTGGCATGAAGCGAGACTTTGTGCCCTGTTGATTCTTGTCTTACGGTATAAAGCCCGCAAGACATCTCCGGAAACACGGGAGGAAATTTTCCGTTTCTATCTCCGTAATACCCGCAGATGCAACAATTGGGATCTGGTGGATCTTACCTGTCGGGATATTGTAGGGGAACATTTGGTCAACCGGGACCGGTCGTTGTTGTATGAACTGGCTGACAGTGATTGCCTGTGGGAACAGCGGATAGCCATCGTCTCTACGTGGGCCTTTATCCGACGAAATGATTTCATCGACACGTTTGCTTTGGCGGAAAAACTGATCCATCATCCGCACGATCTGATGCACAAAGCAACCGGATGGATGTTGCGTGAAGTGGGTAAACGGGATCGCATGGCGTTGAGCTGTTTTTTAGACAACTTTGCGACACGTCTGCCACGGACCACCCTACGATATGCCATTGAACACTATCCGGAAACAGAACGACTCTATTATTTAAAGAAAAAAGAATGAATATTTGTACCTATTGTGCTTCGAGCACAAAAATAGCGGCTCCCTATTTCGAAGCCGCTTCCACATTAGGACGTCTGTTGGGCGAACAAAGAATCGGTATTATCAACGGTGCCGGTAACATCGGACTGATGAAATCCATCTCAGATGCGGCATTGGCTGTAGGAGGGGAGGTGACCGGTGTCATCCCAAGCTTCATGATAGAGCGCGGCTGGTGTCACCAAGGACTGACCCGACTGATCGAAGTGCCCGATATGCACACCCGAAAACAACGAATGGCCGAGTTGGCAGATGCGGCCATTGCACTTCCCGGCGGTTGCGGTACCTTGGAAGAATTGCTGGAGGTCATTACCTGGCGTCAACTGGGACTCTATCCCAAACCCATCATCATTCTCAACACCTGCCATTATTACGATCCCTTGATTCAGATGTTCCGACAAGCCATTGAAGGCCACTTCATGCGGCCGGTCCATCAGACCTTGTGGCAGGTGGCCGATACGCCGGAAGAGGCCCTTCAACTTATTTTATCTGAAATAAAGATCCGATGATTCAGCTCACCAGCACTCTATATCCCCTTTTAATTCAGGAATCCGGTTACGCGTGAAAACAGGATCTTTCGTACCGGCCTGCTTCTGCATTTTGTAGTCACGCAACAAAAGGAAAGCCTGGTGACTCAACAGTGCAATTGCCACCAAATTACACAGGGTCATCAACCCCATCATCACATCTGCCAGACTCCAAGCCAAATCCAGACTGGCCAATGAACCGAACAGCACCATAGCCGCCACTAACAGCCGATAGCCGTTCAACAGATGTTTATTGGATGTGATAAAACGGATATTCGCCTCACCATAATAATAATTGCCGATAATACTGCTGAAGGCAAACAGCAGAATGGCTACGGCCACGAAGATGTGACCAAAGTCACCGATCTCCTGACTCAACGCCTGTTGTGTCAATTGGATACCATTGATGGAACCATCCAAAGGTACGCCACTGAAAAGAATGATGAAGGCTGTGCAGGTACAGATGACCAACGTATCGGTAAAGACACCCAATGCCTGAATCAATCCCTGTTTGACCGGATGCGAGACATGGGCCGTAGCAGCCACATTGGGAGCCGATCCCATACCGGCCCCGTTGCTGAAAAGTCCC
>JBJECC010000058.1:0-2977 GCA_051870655.1 Parabacteroides sp.
GGAATATTTAGCTTTTTCAGTAAAGAAAAGAAGGAGACTTTGGATAAAGGTCTGACGAAGACGAAGGAAAGCGTATTTACCAAGATTGCTCGGGCCGTAGCCGGAAAGAGTAAGGTGGATGACGAGGTCTTGGATAATTTGGAAGAGGTGTTGATTACTTCTGATGTCGGAGTCGATACCACTTTGAAGATTATCGAACGGATCGAGAAACGTGTGGCGCGAGATAAATATGTCACTACAAATGAATTGACACATCTTCTCCGAGATGAAATTGCAACGTTGCTGACAGAGAACAATACACAAGACGGAGATGGGTTTACATTACCGGAAGATAAGAAACCGTATGTCATTATGGTGGTGGGTGTGAATGGTGTAGGCAAGACAACCACCATTGGAAAATTGGCCTATCAATTCAAAAAGGCAGGTAAAAAAGTCTGCTTGGGGGCGGCCGATACGTTCCGGGCCGCTGCTGTTGAGCAATTGGTGATTTGGAGCGAGCGTGTGGGAGTCCCTGTCGTCAAGCAAAAGATGGGTTCTGATCCGGCTTCTGTCGCATTCGATACGTTGAGTTCAGCTAAAGCGAACGGTGCAGATGTAGTGATTATCGATACAGCTGGCCGTCTGCATAACAAGATCAATCTGATGAATGAGCTGACAAAAATCAAGAATGTGATGCGGAAAGTGATTCCGGATGCACCTCATGAAATTTTATTGGTACTGGATGGATCGACCGGACAGAATGCATTTGAACAGGCCAAACAGTTTACGGCTGCCACTGAGGTGAATGCCTTGGCGGTAACGAAATTGGATGGTACGGCCAAAGGGGGTGTGGTGATTGGCATTTCCGATCATTTCCATATTCCGGTTAAATATATTGGTCTGGGTGAAGGTATGGAGGATTTGCAAGTGTTCCGGAAACGGGAATTTGTCAATTCGTTGTTCGGAGAGTAAACAGGAATGAGACGGAATAAGGTTGATATCATTACACTGGGTTGTTCTAAGAATTTGGTGGATTCAGAACAGCTGATGCGCCAGTTTTTAGCCAATGGCTACACGGTAGAACACGATCCTGCCAAAGTCAATGGGGAGATTGTGGTGGTCAATACCTGCGGTTTTATTGGGGATGCGCAGGAGGAGTCTGTTAATATGATTCTTGAATTGGGTGAGGCCAAGAAGCAGGGACGGATCGGCAAGTTGTTTGTGATGGGATGTCTGTCAGAACGTTTCTTGAAGGATCTTCAGATGGAAATGCCGGAGGTAGATCATTTTTATGGTAAATTCAATTGGAAGGAATTGATTACTGATTTGGGGAAATCCTATTATCAGGATCTGGCTACCGATCGGGTTCTGACCACCCCGAAGCATTATGCTTATCTGAAAATTTCAGAAGGATGTAATCGTACCTGTTCCTATTGCTCGATTCCGATCATTACGGGACATTATCATTCGCGTACGATGGATGAGATTGTGCAGGAGACGCGTAAGATGGTGGATCGGGGTGTCAAAGAATTTCAGCTGATAGCCCAGGATCTGACCTATTATGGGTTTGATCTGTATAAACGGATGGCATTGCCGGAATTGGTGGAGCGTCTTTCGGATATTCCAGGCGTGGAATGGTTGCGGCTTCATTATGGGTATCCGTCACAATTCCCGATGGACCTGCTTCGTGTGATGCGCGAGCGTGAGAATGTTTGTAACTACATGGATATTGCGTTGCAACATATCAGCGATCACATGTTGACACAGATGCGTCGTCATATCACGAAAGAGGAGACCTATGCCTTTTTGCAGCGTATAAGGGAAGAGGTCCCCGGTATCCATCTGCGTACTACTTTGATGGTGGGACACCCGGATGAAACAGATGCGGATTACGCTGAACTGTTGGATTTTGTCCGTTGGGCCCGTTTTGAACGAATGGGGGCTTTTGCCTATAGTCATGAAACTGGTACATACGCTTATCAACATTATACGGATAATATTCCGGAAGAGGTGAAGCAAGGTCGTCTGGATGGCTTGATGCGTATTCAGGAACGTATCTCTTCGGATATACAAGAGTCGAAAATAGGTCAGACTTTCCGAGTGATTGTGGACCGGGAAGAATCCGATTATTATGTAGGGCGAACGGAGTATGATTCACCGGATGTGGATCCTGAAGTCTTGCTACGGAAAGATCACCCCTTGCAGATAGGACAGTTTTATCAGGTGAAGGTGGAAGAGGCACAGCCGTTTGAACTTTATGGCCAGGTGATCCATTGAGCACGAAACGAAAATAACGGGAAAAAATATGAATAGTAAAGAGCTGATTGCTGAATTATCCAAACAGTTGGGATGGACAACGAAAGAGGTGACGGATACATTGTCTGCCATGAGTAACGTTATTGGTGCCAAATTGATTGAAAATGATTCCGTCAGCTTGCAGGGATTTGGCCAGTTTGAGGTGAAGCGAAGAGCAGAACGGATCACGGTCAATCCTACTACTCGTAAACGTTATTTGGTACCTCCGAAGTTGGTACCTGTCTTTAGACCGGGTGTCATGATTAAGAACCAATTGAAAGGAGAATCGGATCATGAATAATCGGTTGACATTACTCGATCTTGCCGAATTATTGGCGGTGCAGACGGGTAAGAGCAAACGTGAGATGGAACAGTTTCTTCGTACGTTTGTGCTGCTTGTCTCTCGACAACTCTTCCATGACAAACTGGTCAAGGTGAAAGGGATCGGTACATTTAAATTGATCTTGGTCGAACAGCGCGAGAGTGTCCATGTCAATACAGGGGAGCGGTTCGTGATTCCTGCACATTATAAATTCTCGTTCATGCCCGACAAAGAGATCAAAGAACGGGTCAACAAACCTTTTTCTTTCTTTGAAGTGACAGAATTAAACGCAAAGGTCGATTTCCCGGATTTAAAGGAAGAGGTGGTGGAGGAATCGAAATTGGGAACCGATGAAGAAAGTGTGGAAGAGCTACCAGATCG
>JBJECC010000059.1:0-15820 GCA_051870655.1 Parabacteroides sp.
TCCTCATCCATAAGCAATTGAGAATATCCTATGGTCATACATATATTCGCACTTCGCTTTCCGGCTGACTGCCGGAATTGTATTCAGCTGGGGGCTAATATATCTATTTGATTTCAAATAAGGGGTAAAAATCAGTTCACAAAAACTTCACAAAAAGTTCAAAAGCCGAAATCTGCGGATAGAGACTATACAGGCGGTCTGTGAATTGCTCATACGTCATGTCCAACTTGAACTCGAAGACATAGACATAATCCGGAGTCTTGACGATGCAATCGACACGGCCCAGGCTCTGCTCCTTTTCGGTGAAGACGGAATAATAGAATGATCCGTCACGAATGAAAACAGTTTCGTTCGTGACGGATCATTGTTGCGTGCGATAAGTTACACTTTTCAGGCGGTATATTCAGCCGGGAGAATCGGCATGGCACCATGTTGCGTGCAGACAAAAGCAGAAACGTTCACTGCCTTTTGATGTGCTTCGGGGACAGACAAGCCCTTCAGGATGCTGGCTACAAAAGCTCCCGTAAAGGAATCTCCGGCGCCCACCGTATCGCCTACTTTCACCTGCGGAGTGGCGATGAACGACATGTTGCCTGGCGTGAATACATAACTTCCGTTCACGCCGCATGTCAGGATCAGCATCTTGAGATGATAACGTCCCAAGAGGATCCAGCATTTGCTTTGCAGGTCAGTGCCCGCATATCCCAGCATCCGGCTGATGGTGATCAACTCTTCGTCATTGATCTTCAACACATTGCAACGCTCCATGGAATGGTCCAGAATCTCTTTGTTGTAGAAGCTCTGGCGGAGATTCACGTCGAACACGATGAGGGTCTTGTCCGTTTTCGGCATTGCATTGATGAACTGCTCGATGGTGTTGCGCGACACCACGTTCCGCTGGGCCAGCGAGCCGAAACAGATGGCCCGTGTACGGTGGGCCAACGCCTCGATCTGTGGGGTGAACGGAATGTTGTCCCATGCCACGTTCTCCTTGATGTCATACTGCGGCACGCCCACCTGGTCGATCTCGATCTGCACGGTTCCGGTCGGATAGGGGACCGTCTCGATCAGAGTCTGTAATTTTTTCTCCTCAAAATTGCTCCGGATCTCGTGGCCGAGTGCATCGTCGCCTACGGCGCTGACCGCACAGCTTTCCAAGCCGAACTGCGATACGTGATAGGCGAAATTGGCCGGTGCGCCACCTATTTTCTTTCCTTCGGGAAGCACATCCCACAGTGCCTCGCCGATTCCTACGATTACTTGATCATTCATGGTAAATAATGGACTTTATAATATTGATTTATTTGATTCGTATTGTATAATAGAGCAGGTAGGCCACGCCGGCACTCATCACGCCGATGGCACCTATTTGTCCCAGAGAATCGGCTGCGAATCCCATCGCCAACGGGAAGATGGTACCGCCGAACAGGCCCATGATCATCAGTCCGGAAACCTCATTCCGCTCTTTGGGCTCTTTCATCAAGGCCTGGGAGAGGATGATGGGGAAGATGTTGGAGTTGCCGAAACCGATAAGACCGATGGCCGTGTAGATCGGATACAACGAGTCGCACACGAAAAGCATGCCGACGGCGACCAGCATCAGCGCCACGCTGAAGCCGAAGAAGTGTCTGGCCGAGAGTTTGCTCAGGATGAAAGCTCCCGTGAAACATCCGATGGTACGGAAGATGAAATAGACGCTGGTGGCAAAGCCGGCCTCTTCCAGAGGCAGCGAAAGGCGTTCCATCAGGATCTTCGGAGCCGTCGTGTTGGTGCCCACGTCAATCCCCACGTGACACATGATCCCCACGAAGCAGAGCAGGATGAAGGGCTTGCGCAGCAGCTGCAGGCAGGCTCCGACTCCCGATGCCTTGTCCGACTGCTCCTCTACGATGGGGGTTGCGGCAAGCATGGAGATGCTGAGGAAACTGAAGACAGCATAGATGACGAACAGCACACGCCAGCCCAATCCGAAGGTCGGGAAGTAGGTCGTCGCGCCCCAAGCCGCCAGAATGGGGGCGAGGAAAGAGGCAATGGCCTTGACAAACTGTCCGAACGTCAGGGTAGAAGCCAGCTTGTCCTCACTGATCAGATTGGTGACCAACGGGTTGAGGGAGGTCTGCATGATGGCGTTGCCGATGCCGAGAAAGGAGAAGGCAGCCAGCATGATGCCGTAGCTGTCGCCCAGAATGGGCAGGATCAACGAAACCGTCGTGACGATAAGGCTGACAAGCACCGTGCGCTTCCGGCCGATCCGGTTCATCAGGATGCCCGTCGGCACGGCAAAGATCAGGAACCAGAAGAAGACGAGCGACGGGAAGAGATTGGCCTCCGCGTCAGTCAGTCCTAAATCTTTCTGTACATAGTTGGAGGCTGTGCCGACCAGATCGACAAAGCCCATGGCAAAGAAGCAGAGCATGACGGGGATCATCTGCATCAGAAAACTCTTTTTTCCGCTGTATATTGGTTGTGAAGCATTCATATTCAAATGGTTTTATTTGTTGACATCAATGGAATAAACTTGCAGGTTGCTGACCTTCGCGCTGCCCTCTTCAGCCTGGAAGGAGAGGGTCGTGTAGGGCGACGTCGGGAAGACCAGGTTGGTCATGACGAACCGGCCCTCCTGTTCGAAGAGCTCCATGCTGGAACGGTCAATGAAGAGACGGAGACTGAGGGAACCGTCGTGCGAGTAGGTCGGGGAGACGGTGACTGTCGGGAAGTCCTGGCTGAAATCCACGATACCGCTCCGGGTCCGGTCGAACGAGATCTGTTCCTTTTCCACGTCATAGATCAGGACCACTTCCTCTTTTGCTTTGTTGGACAACTTGATATGCAGTCGTTTGGCCCGTCGTGCATCCACATCCATCAGGATCTCGCAAATGCCGTCGTTCTCCTGCGGCAGGGAAACGGAGTGCGCCTGCTTTCCTACATTGAAGCGTTTGGCGTTTTGTGTCATTTTGCCGCGGAGCGCGGTCAATTCGGGAGAGGGTTTGGAAGATACATAGTACTGGCCGTCCGCCTTGAACACGCCCATTTCGCGGGGCAACGTGTTGGCACTTCTGAATTGCAGGGTCGGCACTTCGGCTGCATACTGCCAGTTGCTCATCCAGCCGATCACGGTGCGTCGTCCCTCTTGCGTGTCGCTCCAGCTGACCGTCGCGTAATGGTCCTTTCCATAGTCGAGCCATTTTGTGGGGACTTGGCCATTGGCGTCTGTATCCGCGTGGAATGTCTTGCCGTCGAAGGTTCCCGTAAAATACTGTGTGGCACTTCCGCCGAAGGGTCCTCCCGGGTTCAGGTTGCAAAGCAGCACCCATTTCTTTTCCTGTGTGCCGGCCACGGGCAACTCGAAGAGGTCGGGGCATTCCCAGACTCCATCTTGGGCACCCAAGCCTTTACCGAAGCTGCTCTGCAGGGTCCAGTTCTTCAGATCCGGAGAGGAGAAGATGAGCATCTCCCGGTCGAGCGCGTGCGCCAGTACCAGTGTCCAGCTTTGCGTCTCGTCGTTCCAGAACATGTTCGGGTCACGGGCCTCGCTTTCGAGTGTCAACACGGGGTTTCCCGGATAGGTGACGTAGGTGTAACCGCCGTCGTTGCTGTAGGCCAGACTCTGCACCTGGCTGTGGGCGGCGGAGGTGAACATCGTCACGATGCTGTTCTTGCCGAAGCCGCTGCTGTTGTTCTTGTCGATGGCCGAGCTGCCGCTGAAGATCGTGCCCAGCCCGTCGGGCAACAGGGCGGGAGCCTGGTGTTCCCAATGGATGAGGTCACGGGAAGTGGAGTGTCCCCACGTCATGTTCTGCCATTTCGAACCGAAGGGGTTCCACTGATAGCAGAGATGCCAGACACCGTCCTGATAGACCATGCCGTTGGGGTCGTTCATCCAGCCGTAGAGAGGCGTGTGGTGATAGGCGGGGCGGTATTTCTCGCGGTTTTCTACCGAGTAGGTGTCGCTGAGGGTAAGGTCTCTCCAGCAGACATCCTGTTTGGTTTCGCGCACACTGGAGCGGCTTTGCGGCGTGACGATATTCAACAAGACATGTTTTCCCTGATAGGGCGTCAGGTCCAGGGGAACGGTGTAATCCACTTTCGAGGCGGCCAGACGCACCACGATGGTGCGTTCCTGTTTGCCGTCCACTACGATGTGGACCTGCGACTCTTCGCCTGCGTCCTGTACGGGCAGGAGCAGGTATTTGCTTTGTCCGGTCACTCTGACAAACGTGTTGTTGGTGCCGAGGTGTTCGATCTGTATCCCTTTATCTGTCTGGGCACTCATAAGTGATGTGCTGAGAAAGGCGGATGCAAGGAGCATACACACTTTGGTTGCGACTGTTTTCATGCTATTTTTTATGTTATGTGTTATTATGGCTTAACTGTCGATTGCTTTGCAAATATATGGAAGAAATGAAGTAGTTGGTGATGAAAAATTGAGCAAACCCTACTAATTCTGTTGCACCGGTCTGATTTTACTAGGAAAAGTCAGGTTTTTCATAATCAAAATTTCTATATTTGTCCGCAAATAAAAGTCGATGCCATGAACAAAACAGTCACGTTCCTATTCGCCTGGCTAATCGTATGTGCCCTTGCCGGATGTCAACAGAAAACAAAGATATATCGGATCGGAGTTTCCCAGTGCAGTTCGGATGACTGGCGTGCGAAATGCAATGCCGAGATTCATCGTGAGATCATGTTTCACCCTGAGGCGACGGTGGAGATCCGTTCGGCGGAAGACAGCAATGAAAAGCAGATTGCCGATATCCGCTATTTCATGGAACAGGGATTTGACATCATCATCGCGGCTCCCAATGAGGCGGATGCGATTACACCGGTCATCCGGGAGGCGTATGACAAGGGAATCCCGATCGTCATCTTTGACCGGAACATCCATGGAAAGAGTTATACGGCCTATCAGGGGGTAGATAATATAGGTATAGGCCGGTCGGCGGCCCGCTATGCCCGTCATCTGACAGGCGGAGGGGGACGTGTGATTGAGATCCATGGCCTTGCCGGTTCTACGCCGGCCATTGAGCGGCATGACGGCTTTGTGCAGGAGGCGGCCGTGAACGGCCTGCACCTGATTGCCACGGCGTATGGCAATTGGAACTATGCGGATGCAGCGGTTGCCTGTGATTCGCTGTTCCGCCAACATAAGGAGGTGGATCTGGTGTATGCCCATAACGACCGTATGGCCATTGCGGCTTCCGAGGTAGCCAGGAAACTGGGTATGAAGATTAAGGTGATCGGGGTCGATGCGGCTCCGGAGATCGGCCTGAAGGCGGTGGCGGACCGGGTCATTGACGCCACGTTCCTCTATCCGACCGAAGGGTATCGCCTGGTCCGCACGGCGTTGGCCATTTTGGAAAAGAAACCCTATGACAAGGAGGTGATTCTGCCCAATTCGTCGGTGGTGGATCTGTCGAATGCCGACATCCTGCTGTTGCAGAATGAGGCCTTGAAGGAGGAGACGGCCAAGATCCGGGTGCTGAAGTCGCAAGTGGATGACTATTGGAGCCGGCACACGGCCCAGACCTATTATTTCTATTTCATCGTCATTATCCTGTGTCTGCTCTCCGGGGTGCTTTTCCTGCTGTTGCAGGCCTTTTGGCAACGCAAGCGGTATCAGAACGAGTTGGTGGCACATAATCTGCTGTTGGAGGAGCAGCGGGATGCCCAGAAGGAGCTGAACGAACAGCTGAAGCAGGCCACGCAGTCGAAGCTGAACTTCTTTACGAACGTGTCGCACGATCTGCGTACGCCGCTCACGCTGATTGCCGAACCGATCGAGCAGTTGGAGGCTGCCGACAACCTGACTCCTCCGCAACAGACGATGGTACGCATTGCCCGCAAGAACATTCACGTCCTGAGGCGTCTGCTCAATCAGATCCTCGATTTCCGCAAATACGAGGGCGGCAAACTGGATCTCCATCTGCAGGAGGTCCGTTTCGCGCCGCTGGTCCGCGAGTGGACAGAGGCCTTTCAGACCATTGCCCGCAAACAGAGCATCCGCCTGTTTATCGACGTGCAGGTGGATGAGACGTTCTCTTTGGCCGTGGATCCGGAGAAGATGGAACGGGTGTTTTTCAATCTCCTGTCAAATGCCTTCAAATATACGCCTCGCAATGGGAAGATCCAGTTGTGTTGCCGGGCCGACGGACCGCAGCTCTCTTTCTCCGTGGAGGACAATGGAGCGGGAATCCCGGAAGAGGATCTCATCCACATTTTTGATCGTTTTTACCAGGTTGACAAGATCCATCCGCAAGGCTCCGGAATCGGGCTTTTCTTGGTGAAAGCCTTTGTTGAACTGCACGATGGCACCATCCGGGCGGAGAGTCAGGTGGGGCGCTTCACCCGCTTTACGGTCGCACTGCCCATCCGCCATCTGGAGGCGGAGGCTGTGGCGCAGCCCGATGTGCCGGCCCTTTCTGCCGGAGAGGTGGATGCGGAGCTGAGTCCTGTGGAGCAGACACCCGTCGCCATACGGCCGGACGATCCGCTGCTGCTTGTCATCGATGACAATGAGGACATCCGTTGTCTGGTCTCTCTCCTGATGAAAGATGAGTATAACATGATCGGGGCACGTGACGGCAAGGAGGGATTGCGTCTGGCGACGAAGTACGTGCCGGATCTCATCATCTGCGATGTCATGATGCCGGTCATGGATGGCCTGGAGTGCTGCCGCCGCCTCAAGCAGGAGCTTTCCACGTCCCACATTCCGGTCCTGATGCTGACGGCCTGTTCCTTGGATGAGCAACGGGCGCAAGGCTATGAAAGCGGAGCGGACGGCTATCTCTCCAAGCCCTTCAGCAGCGAGGTGCTGAAGACGCGTTGCCGGAATCTGGTGGAAAACCGGAAACGGATCAAGGCACTTTGGAAGGCCGAGAAGGGCGGACTGCCGGAGCCGGAGGAGCATGAGATGCCTAAACCGGCGGCGACGGGCGATGTGGAGAATGAATTTTATGCACGTTTCCTCGACGTGGTCAAGGAGGAGATGGGCAATGCGGAGTTGAGCGTGGACCAGTTGGCCTCCATCATGGGGTTGGGACGTTCCCAGTTCTATCGGAAGATCAAGGCGCTGACCAACTGTTCGCCGGTGGAGCTGCTTCGTAACTTGCGGCTGAAACGGGCTCGCGACCTGCTGCTGACCACCGACAAGTCGGTCAGTGAGATTGCCTACGAAGTGGGTTTCTCGGCTCCCGCCTATTTCACCCGCTGCTATCGGGAGGCCTATCACGAGACACCGACCGACCTCAGGGAAAAAACAGGAGGCGCCTGATGAGTAAAAATAGAGCAATTTCTATAAAGAATTATGCATTGATCGTTTTTTTATAGCCTAAGCAACAAGTCTTCAATGGTGTTAGATAGGATCGGCATACCTTTGCGGCATGTAAATTCTTAAAGCTAACATCAAATGAAAAAGAAAATCTCCAGTTTGCTTTTGCTATGGATTATGGCAATCGCAATGCAGGCGCAAGAGATCACGGTGCATGGCAACGTGACTTCCGCCACCGATGCTGAGCCGCTGATCGGCGCCAGTGTCGTCTCTTCTGTGCAAGAATCGTTGGGAACGATTACGGACTTCGATGGTAATTTTGTCATTACAGTGCCGGAAGGTTCCAGTCTGACGATTTCTTATATAGGTTTTGTCTCTGCTACGGTAAAGGCAGCTCCGCAGGTGAATGTCCAGTTGAAGGAGGATGCGGAAACGTTGAGTGAAGTGGTGGTCGTGGGTTATTCGACCGAGAAGAAATCAGATCTGACAGGTTCGGTCTCTGTCATTAAAATGAAGGATGTGGCCGACATGCCGACGGGCAACGTGATCCAGTCGCTGCAAGGCCGTGTCGCCGGTATGACGGTGACGACGGATGGTACGCCGGGTGGTTTGAGCACGAGCACATCGATCCGTGGTGCCTCCTCTTTCCGAAGTGATGCCAATGGTCCGTTGTATGTGATCGACGGAGTCATGACACGTGAAAATCCGGGTACGATTTTGAACAGCAACGATGTGGAGTCGATCCAGGTGTTGAAGGATGCCGCCTCTGCCTCTATTTATGGTGCACAGGCTGCCAACGGTGTCATCATCATCACGACCAAACGGGCCAAGAAAGGCGAAGCCTCGGTGACATTCGATGCGACCCTGACATTACAGACCTACACGAGCGGACTGGATCTGCTGGATGCTTATCAGTGGGGCGATGTGTACTGGTCAGCCTATAAGTATGCCCACAACGGTGCCACACCGAGCTCTTCCGTGTATGGCAGTGGCGCAACGGCCCAGTTGCAGACCTATAAGAACCTCAACGGCGTCGATGTGCTGCCGCAGACTACGGATTGGGAAGATGCGATCCACCGTACGGCGTTGATGCAGACCTACAGCATCGGCTTGCAGAAAGGTGCTGAGAATGGTTCCTCTTCTCTTTCACTCAGCTGGTTGGACCACGACGGTATTGTCCGCGGGACGGACTTCCAACGCCTCAATTCCCGTTTCAGCTCTGACTATGGATTCCTGGACAATCGCCTGCGTGCCGGCGGTAATGTAGCGGTCAACTGGTGGACAGCCCACTATGCTCCCGGTGGCATTGAGGAGAATGCCGTCAAGCAGCATCCTGCCAAAGCCATTTACGATGTGGAAGGTGTTTATGTAGATCAGATCAATGACATTTTGGGCGATGCGCCGAACGCCATGCGCCTGATTGAAAATTCAGCAGCCAATAAAAACGAATACTGGCGTGTCTTCGGTAACGCCTATCTGCAGATCGAGCCGATCAAGAACTTGATTGTGAAGACCAATTTCGGTGTCAACTATTACACAGAAACAAGCAAGACATTCGAACCGAAATGGCTTCGCGACACGGTGAACAAGCTGACTCAATCTACCGCCAAGAACCAGGATTGGGTGTGGACCAATACGGCACAATACAACATCGACATTGACAAACACAGTTTGATGGCTCTGGTCGGTGTAGAGAGCAAGAAATATCACAACGAGAGTTTCTTCGGTTATGGAACCGGTTTGGAGATCGAGGATCCCAACTACCTCTATTTGGGTAATGTAACTGCCAACAAAAACGTAGGTGCAGCTGCCTCCAACTATTCGATGTTTTCGGGATTCGGAAAGATCAACTATACATTCGACGATAAGTATCTGGTTTCGTTCACGCTCCGTCGGGATGCTTCTTCCCGTCTTTCCAGCGCACACAATTACGATTGGTTCCCGTCGGTGTCTGCCGGTTGGCGTCTCTCACAAGAGAAGTTCATGGAACAGACCTCCAGTTGGCTCTCGAACCTGAAGATTCGTGGTTCTTGGGGTATCAACGGTAATGACTTGATTGACAATGAAGCTTTCTATGCGAAGTATTTGATGAGTCTTGACCGCGGTTCTTACAACATGTCGGGCGATGGCACGACGCTGGCTCCGGGTGCCTACCGTGTACGTACGACTAATCCCGACTTGAAGTGGGAAAAGACCTATCAGACCAATATCGGTGTGGATGCCGGATTCTTGAATAATGCGTTGACAGTTTCTTTGGACTTTTTCTACAAAGAGACGAAAGACATGTTGGTGGAGAAACCGTACATCGCTACAATCGGTGAAGGCGGTTACTGCTGGTACAACGGTGGTGAGATGACTAACAAAGGTATTGAGGGTCAGATCAACTGGCGGAGCACAGTGGGCAAAGACTTCACTTACGATCTGGGATTCAACTTTACTGTCTCCAAGAATAAAGTAACAGATTTGTTGGAAGACATCTACTATTCGTATGGTGGTGGTTACACGGGCCACTCGTTGGTCGGCCAGTCTCTGGGTTCATGGATGGGCTTCAAGACAGACGGCGTGTTCCGTACGCAGGCCGAAGTCGATGAGTATTGCCAGAAATATACAGTAGAATTCGGTAATCCGGCCGTAGGTCGTGTCCGCTATGTCGATGCTGATGGTGATGGCAAAATCAACTATAACGACCGTACTTGGTTGGGTTGTGATCTGCCGAAGGCTCAGTTGGGTCTGACGGTGGGAGCCCAGTGGAAAGGATTTGACCTGAACATGTTCTTCTCGTCGATCATCCGCGATGCGTTCAACAACTCCAAGTATTACACCGATCTGTTCCAATGCTGGAACGGAAACCACGGAATCAGTCTGTTGGATGCGGCAGCCGCTTACGAGCAGTTCCTGACGACAGGCGTGTATGACTCGGAAACACCGGCTCCGACCACGGATAATTCCAATAACGAACATGAAGTGTCTGAATTCCATATTGAGAATGGTTCTTTCTTGCGCCTGAAGACTCTGACACTCGGTTACACATTGCCGAAGAGTTTGCAGGAGAAGATCAAGATGCGCAATGCCCGAATCTATTTGCAGGGACAGAATCTGTTCACAGTCACAGGCTATAGCGGTGCAGATCCGGAAGGCTTAGGCTATCCTTATGCGTTGCCCCGCCAGTTTACATTCGGTTTCCAACTTGGATTTTAATCAGATCAATCACACATAGAAAAAACGAAAGAACAATGAAAGTCAAAAATATATTTTTAGCAATCGGATGCGTCGCTACCCTGGCCAGCTGTGGCGACGATTTTCTGGAAAACAAACCGCAGGGAAGCCTTTCTGACGGTATCATGAATTCCTCGGAAGCGATTGACCTGCTTGTCAATGCTGCCTATGCTTCGCTCTATGGATTCACCAATGAGCAGAGTGATCCTTGGGTTCGTCCGACCACCAACTGGAGCTATGGTGAGGTGCGGGCCGACAACGCCTACAAAGGCGGCGGCGGTGAAGGCGACATTTGGGACGTACACGCCATGGAGACATTTCAGGTACAGTCCAACAATGGCAACTTGGATGGCAAATGGTTCAATCTCTATAGTTTGATCTCCCGTTGTAACTCCGCTTTGCGGGTGCTCAACAATGCGGATCCGGATGTCGTGAAGGAGCGTGACTTGCGGATTGCAGAAGTAAAGGTGTTGCGTGCCCATCACTATTTTGAATTGGTCCGCTTGTTCAACAAGGTGCCTTATATGGATGAAAATCTGCCGGAATCAGAATATGTGAATGTGTCTAACGATGAGTTCACCCGTGAACAGCATCTGGCACGCATCGCACAGGATTTGATGGACGCGGCAAAGGTGTTGCCGGTCAAACAGGATGAAGTGGGCCGCATCAACCGTAACATTGCCTTGGCTTATGCAGCCAAAGTAAAACTGTATCAGGCGTATGAACAGGATGAACAGACACATGCCGTGGTGAATATCAACAAGGACCTGTTGCGCGAGGTGGTCAGTCTGATCAACGAGGTGCAGGGATATGATCTGCTGGCCGATTTCCAGCAGTTGGATTTGATTGCATACGAGAACGGTCCGGAATCCGTCTTCTCCGTGCAGTATTCCATGAATGACGGCTCCGGAGATGCCGGCCGTGTCAACTGGAGCAATCTGCTCAATTCGCCGAGTGGTAACAGTCCCTATCACGGAGATGGTTTCTTCTTGCCCTCGCAGGATTTGATCAATGCCTATCAGACCGACGAGAATGGTCTGCCGGTGTTCGACTATCAGTCTCGTCCCGATTATGCGACGGTGACATTCATCGACGACGCACAACAGACACTCAGCAATACGACTCCGACCGTGGATCCGCGTCTCGACTTTGTGGTCGGTCGTCCGACCATTACGTACAAGACGTATAAGGAGACTCCTTGTCAGTCTTGGGTACGTGATCGGGGTGTGTATGGTCATAACTGTGCCAAACGTTTCTGGGTATCACCCGAATCACCTGATATGTTCCAGGGATGGCCTTGGGGTGCATCAGAGTTGAACTGGAGCATTATCCGTTATGCGGATCTGTTGCTCTACAAGGCAGAAGCGTTGATTGAATTGGGCGATGGTCTTGAAGAGGCCCGCCAGCTGATCAATCAGATACGTCAGCGTGCCATGAACAGTGCGACGGTAAAGGACTTCAACGATCCGACGAAAGATGCCGCCAACTATAAGATCGGTCTTTATCCCGCTGCCGGCTGGACGCAGGAGTATGCACGCCGCGCGTTGCGTACGGAGATGCGTTTAGAGAAGGCATTGGAAGGAGAACGATACTTCGATTTGGTTCGCTGGGGTATAGCTCAAGAGGTGATGACAGCCTATTTTGAAGCAGAGAAAGACAATCGTATTTACTACCAAAATGCCCAATTCGATAAGGGAGAAGAGTATTTCCCGATTCCTGTGGCACAGTACAATTTCTCACTTGGTAAATACACACAGAATCCGGGCTATCCGGCATTTTGATGGTTTCGATATAAGTTTTAGGATTAATAGATGGTTTAGGTTTGAGTATTAAGTTTTTCAATGGAAAGAGGCTTGCCGGGAGGCAGGCCTTTTTTCTGTCCGGGAAACAGCTAAAAAAAAGCCTCCCGCCGGCTTTCACCGGTGAGAGGCTTGCTCCCTATACAATCAATAAACCATTACTGGATTTCGATGCTACGATTGACTTTGGCTTTCTGTTCCGGAGTCTCTTTCGGAAGAACGATACTCAAGACACCGTCGGTGACATTGGCCGAAATCTTCTCTTTATCCACATTGTCGGGCAATACGAACGACTGTTCGAACTTCGTGTAAGAGAACTCACGACGCAAGTACTTCTTGTTGCTCTTATCACCTTCCTGGCTTTCCGTTTTCTTTTCCATGTTGATGACCAATTCGTCGTCTTCGCTCAAATGAACGTTGAAATCCTCTTTGGTCAAGCCCGGAGCGGCAATCTCCAGTTTATATTCTTGGTCGTCTTCCGAGACGTTGATGGCAGGAGCTGTCGTATGAGCCCGCATGATCCAATCGTTGTCGAAGAAATCGTTGAAGAAACCCGGAACCCAATTCTGATTGTAGTTGTTGTACTTTCTAATCTGTGACATAATTCAAATCTCCTATTTTTAGTTATTTACATCGTTCTTGTTTTCTGAACTCCCTCTGCCTTCCGGCTTCCGGAATTCGACAACTGATCTGCAAAAGCCGTGCCTCGCCGGGTCGTGCCATGCCTGAATCCCGCTGCTTTTAACCCGGTGCAAACTTCGTTTATCAAGCAGACTCCTGATTTAAACTTGTGCAAACTTCGTTGAGGGTTCCGGCAGACGGACGACTGACAGATACACTGCTAAATTGGCATACTTCCTGTCATATTGTTTTCAAAGGCGAAAGAGAGTCGGATGATTGTAAAAATCTCTTCATAAATTATGTTGTAAAACAGGTTTGGGTTAATTGAAGTTAAGCAAATGAATTTTCCAAACATTTTCGTATGCTACATAACATAAAACCTCTATATTTGCACTGTGTTTTTCATGGTATTAGATTTAAGGTTAACAATGAAGATTGGTTGTCGTGAGACAACCTTCTTTTTTTTATATACATTTGTACCCCAAAAACAGCTATCAAAGATATGAAACGAGTATTCTGTCCTAAATGTGACCTTCAGTTGTCATTCGATGAAACCAAATATCCGGCCGGCAAAGTGCTGGCATTCGTTTGTCCGCAATGTGGCACACAATTCAAAATCAAGTTGGGTCTGAAAGTGGTGAAGACAGCTTCGGGTGAAGAACAGGAGGTGAAGGAACCGGACTTTTCGTATGGCTATATTTCCGTGATCGAGAATTCATTTGCCTATCAGCAGCAGTTGCCTTTAGTGCTGGGCGACAATGTGGTGGGACGCCGGAACAAGGATACCGACGGGGTGGATGTGCCCATTGTGACCAGTGATCCCAGCATGGGACGGAAACACTGCGTCATTCATGTGAAAGAGGATGCGTCCGGTGAATTGGTTTATACTGTACGCGATTTTCCCAGTCTGACAGGCACTTTCGTGGGCAATGTGCTTTTGGGAAAGAAAGAGCAGGCCCGTGTGGAGGACGGCACCATCATCACGTTGGGAGCCACCACATTCATTTTGCATACATCACCATTAAAATAGATTTCGGAAGAAGATGAGAAAAATCCTTTTACTGATCTGGATTTGTTGCCAGACGTTGGTGTCGGTGGCACAGAAGGCGCCCCGATGGATGGAGAAACAACGGAAGGCCGTATTGACCATTACGGTCTATAATAAAGATAATCAGCCGATCGCCACGGGTAATGGTTTCTTTGTGAGTGATACGGGCGATGCGCTTTCGGCCTATTCGCTGTTCAAGAATGCAGCCCGTGCGGAAGTGAAGGATCCGGATGGAAACACCTGGCCGGTCGAACGGGTGCTGGGAGCTGATGAGCTGTATGACGTGATCAAGTTTCATGTGGCTGTGTCGAAGCGCGTGACCAGTCTCTCCATTGCTTCTGAACCGGTGCCTGCGGGCAAGCTGATCTATTTGATGCCGTTTGCGGAGGGCAAGAAGGGAACCTTCAAGCAGGGCTTGGTGCGTGAGGCCAATAAATTGAAAGAGCCCTACAGTTATTATAAACTCTCCACGTTGCTGGAGGCCGGACAGGCCAATATCCCGGTCTTGACGGAGTCGGGTGATGTGTTCGGTCTGGCCCAGGAGGATGCTTCGGGCAAGAACGAGGCTTCGTATGCCGTTTCAGCCGGTTATGCGAACAGCTTGCAGATCAGTTCGACAGATGTGTTCAGTTCCGTGTATCAGCAGATGGGCATCAAGCGGGCGTGGCCGACGGATCTGGAGCAGGCGCAGGTGGCTCTCTATCTGTTTGCCGGCCGTCAGGATCCGAAGAGCTATTTAGAGACCCTGAACGATTTCGTGGCCTGCTTCCCCCGTGCCTTGGATGGCTATCTGGAACGCGCCAATCATCTGGCGTTGCGTCGGGGAGTGCTGGCCGATACACCGGAGGCACAGCATCGTCTGTTGGACCAGGCATTGGCCGATTTGCAGACGGCGGCTCCCTACATGGAGCAGAAGAGCGATCTGGCCTATTACCGGGCCAAGTTGATTTTTGCGGTTGCTTCGGGCGACTCGACCCTGCAGGATCCTGTTTGGAATGTGGCCAACGCCATGACGGAACTGGACAAGGCGATTGCGGAGAAAGACCTGCCGCTCTATCATCAGATGCGGGCTGACTTCCGGCTGAATGAGGGACAGTATGAAGAAGCGTATGAGGATTATATGATCGTGAACCGCAGTGAGTCCGCCTCACCGGCCACATGGTATTGGGCTTCCAAGGCAAAGGCGCAGATGCCGGGAGCCAACATCGGTGAGCTGATCGCCCTGTTGGACAGTGCCGTGGTGGCGTGCGGCAATCCGCCCTCACAAGAGGCGGCCTCTTACATCTTGGAACGGATCGACTTAAAGCTGAAATTGATGAACTACACAGCGGCTTTGGAGGACTATGAATTGTACTACAAGGTGATGAACGGCGCTGTGAATGACGGTTTCTACTATTATCGCGAGCAGGCGAAGTTCCGGCTGAATGATTTGGAGGGAGCACTGTCCGACATCCAGCAGGCCATGCGGATGGCACCGATGGATCCGATCTATGCGGCTGAGGAGGCATCGGTCTATGTGCGGATGGAGAACTATGAGGCGGCGTTGAAGAGTGTGGAGAATGCCTTGAAGCTGGCTCCCGACTTTGGTACATGCTATCGGCTGAAAGGCATCTGCTTTGTCCGTCAGAAAAAGATGAATGAGGCGTGTGAAGCCTTGCGGAAAGCCAAAGAGCTGGGTGATCCGTTGGCAGACCGCCTGATCAAGCAGTATTGCAAATAATGGAGAAGAAATGTATGCCATAAAAAAAGCGTCACTTGTGTGGCGCTTTTTTTATGGGAAGCCGGATTATTTACAGATCCAGGTCGCTTTTTTCCAGAGATATTCCAACGGACCGTGCGAGTGACGGCTCATCAACCAGCGGCAGAAAG